>NZ_JBHWLC010000029.1:30623-92116 GCF_042730635.1 Streptomyces sp. NPDC059917 | reverse complement strand
CAGATGTGGAAGCCCGGTAACGGGTGGAGCTGACTGGTACTAATAGGCCGAGGGCTTGTCCTCAGTTGCTCGCGTCCACTGTGTTAGTTCTGAAGTAACGAACTGTGCCGATATCCGGTTTGGTTAACTTCATAGTGTTTCGGTGGTCATAGCGTTAGGGAAACGCCCGGTTACATTTCGAACCCGGAAGCTAAGCCTTTCAGCGCCGATGGTACTGCAGGGGGGACCCTGTGGGAGAGTAGGACGCCGCCGAACAATCATTGTGGGAAAGCCCCGCACCTTATGGTGCGGGGCTTTTCTGCGTTCCGGGTCCGAAGGGCCGGGTTGTTCTCCTGTAGGGTCAGGAGGCATCGTTCGTACGTTTCAAAGTGGAGGCCCTCGGGTGGAGGTCCAGGAGACTCGGGTTCAGACGGACCGAATCCTCACCATCCCGAACATTCTGAGCATGGCTCGCCTCGTCGGCGTCCCCGTGTTCCTCTGGCTCATCCTGATGCCGGTGTTCGGCGGCCCGAAGGCCGACTTCTGGGCACTGCTGGTGCTCATGTTCAGCGGGGTCAGCGACTATCTGGACGGGAAGCTCGCCCGGCGCTGGAACCAGATCAGCAGCCTCGGCCGGCTGCTGGATCCGGCCGCCGACCGGCTGTACATCCTGTCCACGCTCGTGGGGCTCACCTGGCGCGAGATCCTGCCGCTGTGGCTCACCGGCGCCCTCCTGGCCCGAGAGCTGATGCTGCTGGTCATGGTGTGGATCCTGCGCCGCCACGGCTATCCGCCGCCGCAGGTGAACTTCCTGGGCAAGGCCGCCACCTTCAACCTGATGTACGCCTTCCCCTTGCTGCTGCTCAGCGACGGGACGGGCTGGCTCGCCTGGCTGGGTTCAGTTTTCGGATGGGCGTTCGCAGTTTGGGGTACAACCCTCTATTGGTGGGCAGGAGTCCTGTACGTGGTGCAGGTCCGCCGTCTGGTGAAGGCGGACGCCACGGCCGACTGAGTTCGGCTCGCCGGAGTAGTCACGCGGAAGAGCAGCGTAGCCACCGTCCGAGACGGGCGAGGTCGGCGCAGAACGCCGTCTCTCTAGGAGGACTCTTCCGACATGAAGGCCGTCGTGATGGCTGGTGGTGAGGGCACACGCCTTCGCCCCATGACCTCGAGCATGCCCAAGCCGCTCCTGCCGGTGGCCAACCGGCCGATCATGGAGCACGTGCTGAGGCTGCTCAAGCGGCATGGTCTCAGCGAAACCGTGGTCACCGTGCAGTTCCTGGCGTCACTCGTCAAGAACTATTTCGGTGACGGCGAGGAACTGGGCATGGAGCTGACCTATGCCAACGAGGAGAAGCCCCTCGGGACCGCCGGCAGCGTGAAGAACGCCGAGGAGGCCCTCAAGGACGACGCCTTCGTCGTCATCTCCGGTGACGCGCTCACCGACTTCAACCTCACCGACCTCATCAACTTCCACAAGGAGAAGGGCGCACTCGTCACGGTGTGCCTGACCCGGGTGCCGAACCCGCTGGAGTTCGGCATCACGATCGTGGACGAGGAGGGGAAGGTCGAGCGCTTCCTGGAGAAGCCGACGTGGGGGCAGGTCTTCTCGGACACCGTCAACACCGGCATCTACGTGATGGAGCCGGAGGTCTTCGACTACGTGGACCCCGATGTCCCGGTCGACTGGTCCGGTGACGTCTTCCCCCAGCTGATGAAGGAAGGCCGGCCCATCTACGGCTACGTCGCCGAGGGCTACTGGGAGGACGTCGGCACCCACGAGAGCTACGTCAAGGCCCAGGCCGACGTGCTCGAGGGCAAGGTCCAGGTCGACATGGACGGCTTCGAGATCTCCCCGGGGGTCTGGATCGCCGAAGGCGCCGAAGTGCACCCCGACGCGGTGCTGCGCGGGCCGCTCTACATCGGGGACTACGCCAAGGTCGAGGCCGGGGTCGAGATCCGCGAGCACACGGTCATCGGCTCGAACGTGGTCGTCAAGACCGGCGCCTTCCTGCACAGGGCCGTGATCCACGACAACGTGTACATCGGTCCGCACAGCAACCTCCGCGGCTGCGTCATCGGCAAGAACACCGACATCATGCGGGCGTCCCGGATCGAGGACGGGGCGGTCATCGGTGACGAGTGCTTGATCGGTGAGGAATCGATCGTCCAGGGCAACGTGCGGGTCTACCCCTTCAAGACGATCGAGGCGGGCGCCTTCGTCAACACCTCGGTCATCTGGGAGTCGCGGGGCCAGGCGCACCTCTTCGGTGCGCGCGGGGTCTCCGGCATCCTGAACGTGGAGATCACCCCCGAGCTGTGCGTCCGGCTCGCCGGGGCCTACGCGACCACGCTCAAGAAGGGGGCGATGGTCACCACGGCCCGTGACCACTCCCGCGGTGCGCGTGCGCTGAAACGCGCGATGATCTCCGCGCTCCAGGCCAGCGCGATCGACGTGCGCGACCTGGAGAACGTACCGCTGCCGGTCGCCCGGCAGCAGACCGCGCGCGGCAGTGCGGGCGGGATCATGCTGCGGACCTCGCCCGGCGTGCCGGACTCGGTCGACATCATCTTCCTCGACGAGCGGGGCGCGGACCTCTCGCAGGGGCAGCAGCGCAAGCTCGACCGCGTGTACGCGCGCCAGGAGTACCGGCGTGCGTTCCCCGGCGAGATCGGTGACCTGCAGTTCCCGTCGAGCGTCTTCGACTCCTACACCGGTTCGCTGCTGCGGCACGTGGACACCTCCGGCGTCGCGGACTCCGGGCTCAAGGTGGTCGTGGACGCGGCGAACGGCAGTGCCGGGCTCGTCCTGCCCAGCCTGCTGGGCCGGCTCGGCGTGGACGCCCTCACGGTCAATCCCGGGCTCGACGAGTCCAGGCCGACCGAGACCGCCGAGTCCCGGCGGGCCGCCCTGGTGCGCCTCGGGGAGATCGTCGCCTCCTCGCGCGCGGCCTTCGGCGTGCGCTTCGACCCGGTCGGCGAGCGGATCTCGCTCGTGGACGAGCGGGGCCGGATCATCGAGGACGACCGGGCGCTGCTGGTGCTGCTGGACCTGGTCGCGGCGGAGCGCCGCAGCGGGCGGGTGGCGCTGCCGGTGACCACGACCCGGATCGCGGAGCAGGTGGCGGCGTACCACGGCACGCAGGTGGAGTGGACGACGACCTCGCCCGACGACCTGACGCGGGTGGGCCGGGCGGAGACCACGATCTTCGGCGGGGACGGTCGGGGCGGGTACATCGTCCCGGAGTTCAGCAGCGTCTTCGACGGGTCGGCGGCCTTCGTCCAGCTGATCGGGCTGGTGGCGCGCACGCAGCTCACGCTGAGCCAGATCGACGCCCGGATCCCGCGGGCGCACGTCCTCAAGCGGGACGTGCCCACGCCGTGGGCGGTCAAGGGCCTGGTCATGCGGCGCGTGGTGGAGGCCGCGGGGGACCGCCAGGTCGACACGACCGACGGGGTGCGCGTGGTCGAGGCCGACGGTCGGTGGGCGCTCGTCCTGCCGGACCCGGCGGAGGCCGTGACGCACCTGTGGGCCGAAGGTCCCGACGACGCGTCGGCGCAGGCCCTGCTGGAGGAGTGGGCGGGCGTCCTGGACGGCGCCGGGGACTGAACCCGGGTCCGCGGGCCGGGGCCACGCAGCGTGGTTCCCGGCCCGGCGGACGGCAGCATTCGGTGTCGGCCGGTGCGACATGCGACGATGTGCGGCATGTCGCAGCCGCCCAACAACCGGAGTTCGGCGAAACCGCCCGTGCGCCCGGACGCATCCATGTCGCTGCTGACGCACGTGATGGACCACAGCCTCGACGAGGGCTATGCGGAAGCCGCGGCCCGGCGCGAGGCGGAGGGCACGGCGGGTCTGCCGCGCAACCTCAAGGCCAAACTGGCGCTGGCGGCCGGGCTGGTGCTCGCCGCCATGGTCGTGACGCTGGGTGCCGCGCAGGCACGGATAGCCGCTCCGGTGCTGGCCAAGGAGCGCGAGGAGCTGATCTCCCGCGTCGAGCGCGCCGACGACCACGCGGACGGCCTGGAGAAGGACATCGAGCGGCTGCGCGACGACGTCGCGGGCCGCCAGCGCGCGGCCCTCAAGCAGGAGGGCGGCGACCAGGGCGAGCTGTTGGCGCTGCTCTCCGGAGCGACCGAGGTCCGCGGACCCGGCATCAAGCTGACGGTGGACGACGCGAAGGGCGCCTCCACGGGCAACGGCAACGGCCCGCGGGAGAGCGCGGGCTTCTCGGACACGGGCCGCCTGCGGGACCGGGACATGCAGCGGATCGTCAACGGCCTCTGGCAGGCCGGGGCGGAGGCCGTGGCGATCAACGGGCAGCGGCTGACGGCGCTGTCGGCGATCCGGGCCGCCGGTGACGCGATACTGGTCGACAACAAGCCGCTGGTGCCGCCCTACGAGATCCTCGCGATCGGCGACAAGAAGCGGCTGAACACGGAGTTCCAGGACAGCGTGGACGGGCAGTACCTGCACGTGCTCCAGGAGAGCTACGGGATCCGGTACACCCTGTCCGCGGAGAACGAGGTACGGCTGCCGGCCGCGTCGAGCCTGACCGTACGGACAGCCACAGCAGAAGATCCGAAGAAGGGTGCATCGTGATCGCGGTACTGGGCCTGGTGGCCGGAGTGGTGGCCGGACTTCTGGTCCGACCCGAGGTTCCGGCCGTCGTCGAGCCATATCTGCCGATCGCCGTCGTGGCCGCGCTCGACGCGGTGTTCGGCGGTCTGCGCGCCATGTTGGACGGCATCTTCGTGGACAAGGTCTTCGTGGTGTCGTTCCTGTCCAACGTGGTGGTCGCGGCGCTCATCGTCTTCCTCGGCGACAAGCTCGGCGTCGGCGCGCAGCTGTCCACCGGCGTCGTCGTGGTCCTCGGCATCCGGATCTTCTCCAACGCCGCGGCCATCCGTCGGCACGTCTTCCGGGCGTGAGGCCATGAGTACGGACGAGAACACTCCTCCCGAGCCCATCCGGCCCGCGGCTCCCACGGGGCCCGTGGAACCGTCAGGGGCCCCATCGGCGTCTACCGAGCAGACGGGGCGCCAGCGGCTGGCCGCGGGGCTCTGGCCGCCGCGGGTGAGCCGGGCCCAACTGATCGTCGCCCTGTTGCTGTTCGTCCTCGGACTGGGGCTCGCCATCCAGGTGCGCCACAACAGCGACTCCAGTGCCCTGCGCGGGGCGCGCCAGGAGGACCTGGTGCGCATCCTCGACGAGCTGGACGGGCGCACCAAGCGGCTGGAAGACGAGAAGCAGAAGTTGGTGGACCAGCGCAAGGAGCTGGAGACGAGCTCCAACCAGGCCGACGAGGCGCGCAAGCAGACGGTCGAGAAGGAACGCCAACTGGGGATCCTGGCGGGTACCGTGGCGGCGCAGGGGCCGGGCATCACGCTCAAGGTCACCGACACCAAGGGCCAGGTGCAGTCGGACAAGCTGCTGGACACCATCCAGGAGTTGCGGGCGGCGGGAGCAGAGGCCATCCAGATCAACGGCGTGCGCGTCGTCGCGAGCACGTACTTCTCGGACGAGGGCGGCGGGGTCGCGATCGACGGCAAGAAGATCACACAACCCTATGAATTCAGGGTGATCGGAAAGCCGCAGGACCTGGAGCCGGCCCTCAACATTCCCGGCGGCGTCATCCAGACGCTGGAGAAGGAACAGGCCAACGCCACCGTCGTACGATCGGCGAAGATCGTTGTGGACGCCTTGCGGGCTGCGAAGCAGCCTGACTACGCTCGGTCGTCATCGTCATGAGACCCGGCGGGATGTGGAGCGGCTCACGTGGGCGGATGCCTGCGGGGGGTCGACGCACCGAAGAAGCGGTGCGTGGTGGAAACTGTCTGGTGGTGACGGACGTTGTGAGAATGTCCGGGTCGGCAGGTGTGAGTATTCGGAGTTCGTCCTGCCCCACGGGCGGGTCTGTTTCGGTCAAGGGGAATCGCCCGTGAAGTTGTTTGAGAAGTTGTTCGGCAAGAAGAACCGCGAGGAGAGCGGTGCGCCCAAGCACCGCGCGGGACACGGTGACGTGGAGGAGCAGGGCGACCGGCCGCTCTTCCGCGACGAGGTCGCCGGGGCGGGTGACAATTCGGGCGCGTACGGCGCGTCGGCTGTTGACCCTGCCGGTTCCGGGCGCATAGGTTTCGGTGAACCATCAACCTCAAGTACGGGTGGAGGGTTTGCGCCCGACCCGTATGCCACCAATGCCTCCGCGGGGCACCCGCGGCGCGAGGAGCCGTCCATGTCGGCCGAGCAGGTTTGCAGCAGGTGTGGCCACCGCAGCGATGCGGCCAGCCGGTTCTGCTCCAACTGCGGGGCGCCGCTGCGGCCGGGCCTGACGCCGGAGCGTGCTTCGGAGACCACGTCCACCATCTCGATCTCGGGCCTCGAGGCCTACGAGGCCGAGGTGTCCGGACAGCACGTGTCGTCCTCGCTGTCCCCCGAGGCCCAGGCCGCGGTGGAAGCCCTGCCTCCGGGCTCCGCGCTGCTCATCGTGCGGCGCGGCCCGAACTCCGGCAGCCGCTTCCTGCTGGACGGCGAACTGACCACGGCGGGCCGCCACCCGCAGAGCGACATCTTCCTGGACGACGTCACCGTCTCCCGGCGGCACGTCGACTTCCGCAGGGGCCAGGACGGTGGCTTCACCGTCTCCGACGTGGGCAGCCTCAACGGCACGTACGTGAACCGTGAGCCGATCGACTCGGTCGTCCTGCACAACGGCGACGAGGTCCAGATCGGCAAGTACCGGCTGGTCTTCTACGCGAGCCAGCGGGGCATCTGACCGTCTCCCCGGGCCCGCCCGGGGAGACCACAGGGAAGGTCCATGCTGCGTACCTCGACGGGCGGTGCCGGACACGGCGCCGCCGGCTCGGGCGGGCGGCTGGTGAGCATCGGCACGGTGCTCACCACGCTGCGCGACGAGTTTCCCGAAGTCACGATTTCCAAGATCCGGTTCCTCGAGGCGGAGGGGCTGGTCGAGCCCCGGCGCACACCTTCCGGATATCGCAAGTTCAGCCCCGACGACGTCGAGCGGCTGGCCAGGATCCTGCGGTTGCAGCGCGACCACTACCTGCCGCTGAAGGTCATCAAGGACCAGCTCGACGCGCTCGAACGCGGCGAGCAGATTCGTATCCCCGCCCCCGCGGCACCCGCTGACGGCGACGCCGCCGGGGCGGCGGTGGTGGCCGCCGTGTTGGGCGAGATCAGCCGGAGCCGGCCCACCGTGGCCCGGATCGGCCGGGCCGAGCTGCTGGCCGCCGCCGAGGTGGACGAGGTGCAGCTGGTCGAGTGGGAGTCGTACGGGCTCCTCGCGGAGGGCCCCGAGGGCGGATTCGACGCCGAGTCCGTCACCGTGGCCCGCCTGGTGGCGGAACTGGGCCGTTTCGGCTTGGAACCGCGCCACCTGCGCGCCATGAAGGCCGCGGCGGACCGGGAGGCCGGTCTGGTGGAACAGGTGGTCGCACCGCTGCGACGGCACCGCAATCCCCAGACCCGGGCCCATGCCGAGGCCACCCTGAAAGAGCTCGCGGGCATCTCCGTACGGCTCCACGAGGCGCTCGTACAGACCGCTCTCGGGGTCCGTCTGCACTGACTCGCGGGGCCCCGACTACCCAAACCGGCCGGGCAGGTCCTAGGGTTGCTGTGTGAACGAGCTCGACGTTGTGGGTGTCCGGGTTGAAATGCCCTCCAACCAACCGATCGTGCTCCTGCGTGAAGTGGGAGGCGATCGGTACCTCCCCATCTGGATCGGTCCTGGGGAGGCTACTGCCATTGCCTTTGCCCAGCAGGGGATGGCCCCTGCCCGGCCGCTGACGCACGACCTGTTCAAGGACGTGCTGGAGGCGATCGGCGAGGAACTCACCGAGGTCCGGATCACGGATCTGCGGGAGGGTGTCTTCTACGCGGAGCTCGTCTTCGCCAGCGGGGTCGAGGTGAGCGCGAGGCCGTCCGACGCCATAGCGCTGGCCCTGCGCACGGGGACGCCGATCTACGGGAGCGACGGGGTGCTGGACGATGCCGGAATCGCGATTCCGGATGAGCAGGAGGACGAGGTGGAGAAGTTCCGCGAGTTCCTCGACCAGATCTCGCCGGAGGACTTCGGCAGCAGCAATCAGTGAGGTGTCGGCCGAGTCGTCCTCAAGGGAATGTCAGCCCATTCGAGTAGCCTTTCCCCGCTAAGGGATACGGGAAACCACTCTCAGGGTGATTATCACTCGGCGTGCCGAGTGTGGCGATCGTTGACGCACCCCGGGTGACTGCCTACCTTCAAGGTGGCAGGTCAAGGACGGAGGGTCGGCGTGAGGATCACGGGCGACGGTACGACCGGGGGCACCCCCGCACGGAGTGAGGGCGGACCGTACGCGCTGCACGGCGGGCCGGTGGGTGCCGCGCGCCGTCAGCCGGAATCCGTGGCGCCCGGCCCGGAGGACGGCGAGCACGCCGCCGGCGAGATCGGCTACCGCGGGCCCACGGCCTGCGCCGCCGCGGGCATCACCTACCGGCAGCTCGACTACTGGGCGCGGACCGGGCTCGTCGAGCCCAGCGTGCGCGCGGCCGGCGGATCCGGTACCCAGCGGCTCTACAGCTTCCGGGACGTGGTCGTCCTCAAGATCGTCAAACGCTTCCTCGACACCGGGGTGGCGCTGCAGAACATCCGCACCACCGTCCAGCACCTGCGCGACCGGGGCTTTCGCGACCTGGAGCGGATGACGCTCATGAGCGACGGCGCGACCGTCTACGAGTGCACCTCTCCGGACGAGGTCGTGGGCCTGCTCCAGGGCGGGCAGGGGATCTTCGGGATCGCCGTCGGCGTGGTGTGGCGGGACGTGGAGAAGGCGCTGTCGCAGCTGCACGGGGAGCGCGTGGAGACGGGCGAGACGCTGGTCGGGCACAACCCGGCCGACGAGCTGGCCGCGCGGCGCAACCGGGCGGGCTGAGGCCACCGGGTCGCCGCGCCGTCCAGAACGCCCCCGTGGCGCGCCGGACGCTCCTCGCGGGGCGCGCCGGACGCGTGTCGGGGGCGTTGTCAGTGGCGTAGGGCAGCATCGGTGGCGTGAGAGCCGCGCCGACCATCCTGCATCTGGACATGGACGCCTTCTACGCCTCCGTGGAGCAGGCGGCGAAGCCGAGCCTGCGCGGGAAGGCCGTGATCGTCGGCGGGCTCGGCCCGCGCGGGGTGGTCGCGACGGCCTCGTACGAGGCGCGCCGCTTCGGGGTGCATTCGGCGATGCCCACCGCCCAGGCCCGGCGGCTCTGCCCGAACGGGGCCTATCTGATTCCGCGCTTCACCCTGTACCGGGCGGTCAGCGACCTGGTGATGGCGCGGCTGCGCGCGCTGTCGCCGCTGGTGGAGCCGCTCAGCCTGGACGAGGCCTTCGTGGACCTGGAGGCGGGCGGCGCGGCCTTCGACTCGGCCGGGGCCCGGGACACGGCCGAGCGGCTGCGGGCGGACATCCGGGCGGCGACGGGGCTCAGCGCCTCGGTGGGGCTGGCCGGGTCCAAGATGCTGGCCAAGGTGGCCTCGGAGGGCGCCAAGCCGGACGGGTTGCTGCTGATCGAGCCGGGGACCGAACGGGAGCTGCTGGCGCCCATGTCGGTGCGGACCCTGCCCGGGGTGGGGCCGGCCACCGGGGAGCACCTGCGGCGGGCCGGGATCACCACGGTGGGGGAGCTGGCCGATGCCGGCGAGGACGAGCTGGTCCGGATGACCGGGCGGGCGCACGGGGTGGCGCTGTACCGGATGGCGCTGGGGTTGGACGACCGGCCCGTGGTCGCGGAACGGGACGCGAAGTCCGTCTCGGTCGAGGACACCTTCGACGTGGACCTGCACGACCGGGTCCGGATCCGGGGCGAGGTGCAGCGGCTCGCGGAGCGGTGCGTGGGGCGGCTGCGCGCGTCCGGGCACTCGGGGCGGACGATCGTGCTCAAGGTGCGCCGCTACGACTTCTCCACGCTGACCCGGTCGGAGACCCTGCGGGGGCCGACGGACGATCCGGCGGTGGTCCGGGAGGCGGCGGCCCGGCTGCTGGAGGGG
Organism: Streptomyces sp. NPDC059917; assembly: GCF_042730635.1. NCBI lineage: Bacteria > Bacillati > Actinomycetota > Actinomycetes > Kitasatosporales > Streptomycetaceae > Streptomyces > Streptomyces sp. NPDC059917. Next base: position 82,109 of record NZ_JBHWLC010000029.1, on the reverse strand, counting down.
ATCGATACGACGGGCGGGGTGCGGCTGCTGGGCGTGGGGGTGTCGGGGCTGGCCGACTACACGCAGGAGGACCTGTTCGCCCAGGCGGAGGCCCAGGCCGAGGCGGAGGCGGAGGCCCGGGCGCAGGCGCAGGCGCAGGCCCCGGCCGGAGCGCGGGCGCCGGTCGGGGAGACGGATTCAGGTGGGGCGGATGTGGCCGCGGGGGCGCAGGGGCCGAACGGGGCGGACGGGGGCGCGGGGGCGCCCGTACGCGCGGAGGCGGCGGCCGGGACCGGGGCCGCGGACGCGCCCGTGGGGGAGTCCCCGCAGGAACGGAGGTGGCCGGCGGGGACCGATGTGCGCCACGGGGAGTACGGGCCCGGCTGGGTGCAGGGCAGCGGGGTGGGGAGGGTGACCGTCCGTTTCGAGCGGCCGGGATCGCCGCCGGGTCGGGTGCGCACCTTCCGGATGGACGACCCCGAGCTGGAACCGTCCGATCCGCTGCCCCTGGTCGGGGAGGCGGACGGGGAACATGCCAAAGGTGACGGGGAACATGCCGAAGAAGGGGCGGGCGGGGGACGGAGCGGTGGAGGCGGGTGAGGGGTCAGGCCTCGCCGCCGGCGAGCCGGCCGAAGTCGCGGTCGCCGTGGTGGAAGTCACTCGGCAGGGTCACGTCGAGGCCGTAGTGGTGGTAGAGCTGGAGCTCCTGTTCGGGGGAGAGGTGGCGACCCACCCCGAAATCGGGGGCGTCCTTGATCAGGGCGCGTTCGAAGGGAACCCGCAGGGTGTCGCCCACCACCTCGCTCGGTTCCAGCGGGACGAAGGCGTCCCGACTGAAGAGCCCGGTCCGTACGGCGGCCCATTCCGGGACGCCCGTGGCATCGTCGAGGTAGACCTCGTCGACGGTTCCGATCTTGGTTCCATTGCGGTCGAACGCCTTGCGGCCGATCAGGCTGCGCGGATCGATGTCGGTCTGCACGGTCGCCTCCATTTGGTCGCAACTCCTCCGTAATGACTACAAAAGTGCATTTCCGGGGAGGGGGCCACTCGAGGGAGTGCCCAGATCCTCGCTGGTAGGCTGGGGAACGGCTGCTGACCCTGTGCGGGAGAGTCCTCCGATCGAGTTCGTCGGAGGCGCCGAAGGAGCAACTCCTCCCCGGAATCTCTCAGGCAGACGTACCGCACGGACGAGGCCACTCTGGAAAGCAGGACGGGCGACGGATCGCAGTTCCGGTGCCCTTCCTCACCGACGGTGAAAACCGGACCTCCACGGGCGATCCCCAGGAGGCCCGGTGAAGCTCTCAGGTTGAGATGACAGAGGGGGAGGCCGTCCGGGTGCCCGCGCCGTGGTACCCCTCGCAGGTCGTACGACCAGGAGGCCTCCGTACATGACCGCCAACCGCATTCCGCTCTCCCAGCTGGAGCGAGGCATCCCCTTCGAGCAGCGCCACATCGGCCCGGATGCCGAGGCGCAGGCGAAGATGCTGGCCCAGGTGGGCTACGGCTCCCTGGACGATCTGACCGCCGCCGCGGTGCCGGACGTCATCAAGAGCGCCGAGGCGCTGAACCTGCCGGGTGCCCGCACCGAGGCCGAGGTGCTCGCCGAGCTGCGTTCGCTGGCCGACCGCAACCAGGTCCTGACCCCGATGATCGGCCTCGGTTACTACGGCACCTTCACGCCGCCGGTGATCCTGCGCAACGTCATGGAGAACCCGGCCTGGTACACGGCCTACACGCCGTACCAGCCCGAGATCTCGCAGGGGCGCCTCGAAGCGCTGCTGAACTTCCAGACGGTCGTCGCCGACCTGACCGGGCTGCCGACCTCCGGCGCCTCCCTGCTCGACGAGGGCACCGCCGCCGCCGAGGCCATGCAGCTCGCCCGCCGCGTGGGCAAGGTCAAGGGCGGGGTCTTCCTCATCGACGCGGACACGCTGCCGCAGACCATCGCGGTCATCCAGACGCGCGCCGAGCCCACCGGGGTCGAGGTCGTGGTCGCGGACCTGTCCGAGGGCATCCCGGCCGAGATCGCCGAGCGGGGCGTCTTCGGCGTGCTCCTCCAGTACCCGGGCGCCTCCGGTGCGGTCCGCGAGATCAAGCCGGTCATCGACCGGGCGCACGACCTCGGCGCGATCGTCACCGTCGCCGCCGACCTGCTCGCCCTGACCCTGCTCACCTCCCCGGGCGCGCTCGGTGCGGACATCGCCATCGGCACCACCCAGCGCTTCGGCGTCCCGATGGGCTTCGGCGGTCCGCACGCCGGTTACATGGCCGTCCAGGAGAAGCACGCCCGCTCCCTGCCCGGCCGCCTGGTCGGCGTCTCCGTCGACGCCGACGGGAACAAGGCCTACCGCCTGGCCCTGCAGACCCGCGAGCAGCACATCCGCCGCGAGAAGGCCACCAGCAACATCTGTACCGCGCAGGTGCTGCTCGCGGTCATGGCCGCCATGTACGCCGTCTACCACGGCCCCGACGGCCTGCGGACGATCGCCCGCCGCACCCACCGCTACGCCACCCTGCTCGCCGCGGGCCTCACCGCCGGCGGCGTGGAGCTGGTGCACGGCTCGTACTTCGACACGGTCACCGCCCGGGTGCCCGGCAAGGCCGACGGGGTCGTGGCCGCCGCCCGCGAGGCCGGGGTCAACCTCTACCGGGTCGACGCCGACCACGTCTCCGTCTCCTGTGACGAGACCACCCTGCGCGCCGACATCGACGCCGTGTGGGCCGCCTTCGGCGTCACCGCGGACATCGAGGCGCTGGACGAGGTCACCGCCGACACGCTGCCCGAGGGGCTGCTGCGCTCGGACGCCTACCTGAGCCACCCGGTCTTCCACCAGCACCGCTCCGAGACCGCGATGCTGCGCTACCTGCGCAAGCTGTCGGACAAGGACTACGCGCTGGACCGCGGCATGATCCCGCTGGGCTCCTGCACGATGAAGCTCAACGCGACCACCGAGATGGAGTCGGTGACCTGGCCCGAGTTCGGCCAGCTGCACCCCTTCGCCCCGGTCGAGCAGGCCGCGGGTTACCTCACGCTCATCACCGAGCTGGAGGAACGTCTCTGCGAGGTCACCGGTTACGACAAGGTGTCCATCCAGCCCAACGCCGGATCGCAGGGCGAGCTGGCCGGTCTGCTCGCGGTACGGGCGTACCACCGGGCGAACGGCGACGAGCAGCGCACCATCTGCCTGATCCCGTCCTCCGCGCACGGCACCAACGCCGCCAGCGCCGTGATGGCCGGCATGAAGGTCGTCGTCGTCAAGACGGCGGACGACGGCGAGGTCGACGCCGCCGACCTGCGCGCCAAGATCGAGCAGTACCGCGACGAGCTCGCCGTGCTGATGATCACCTACCCGTCCACGCACGGCGTCTTCGAGGAGCACGTCGCCGACATCTGCGCGCAGGTGCACGACGCGGGCGGCCAGGTCTACGTGGACGGCGCCAACCTCAACGCCCTGGTGGGCCTGGCCAAGCCGGGTCACTTCGGCGGCGACGTCTCGCACCTGAACCTGCACAAGACCTTCTGCATCCCGCACGGCGGCGGCGGCCCGGGCGTCGGCCCGGTCGGTGTCCGGGCGCACCTGGCCCCGTACCTCCCCAACCACCCGCTGCAGCCGACCGCCGGTCCCGCGACGGGCGTCGGTCCGATCTCGGCCGCGCCGTGGGGTTCGGCGGGCATCCTGCCGATCTCGTGGTCGTACGTGCGCCTGATGGGCGGCGAGGGCCTCAAGCGCGCCACCCAGGTGGCGGTGCTCGGCGCCAACTACATCGCCAAGCGCCTGGAGCCGCACTTCCCGGTGCTCTACACCGGCCCGGGCAACCTGGTCGCGCACGAGTGCATCATCGACATGCGCCCGCTGTCCAAGGCCACGGGTGTCAGCATCGACGACATCGCCAAGCGACTGATCGACTACGGCTTCCACGCGCCGACGATGTCCTTCCCGGTGGCCGGCACCCTGATGATCGAGCCGACGGAGTCCGAGGACCTCGCCGAGATCGACCGGTTCTGCGACGCGATGATCGCCATTCGCGCGGAGATCGAGAAGGTCGCGGCGGGCGAATGGCCGCTGGAGGACAACCCGCTGGCCAACGCCCCGCACACGGCCGCGGCGCTGGGCGGCGAGTGGAACCACCCGTACACCCGTGACGAGGCGGTCTTCCCGGGCGGGCTGACCGCCGCCGAGAAGTACTGGCCGCCGGTCCGCCGGATCGACGGCGCCTTCGGCGACCGGAACCTGGTGTGCTCGTGCCCGCCGCTGGACGAGTACGACAACTGATGCTCGTGCTCGCCCTTCGCTGAGAAACGAAAGGGGCCGGTCCGGGAGTATGCCTCCCGGGCCGGCCCCTTCCGCGTGCTCCGTGCGCGTTCCTCGGGCGGCTCGCTACGCCGCCTTCATCACCTGCGCCGCCGCGAGCGGACGGTGCGGAGCGATGATCCGGCCGTCCGGCAGCAGCTCACCGGTGTCCTCGAAGAGCAGGACGCCGTTGCACAGCAGGCTCCAGCCCTGTTCCGGGTGATTGGCCACGGGATGCGCGGCCTCCCGGTCGGCGGAGTCGGCGCTAGGGCAGGCAGGCTGGTGCTGGCACATGGATACGTTCTTTCGCTGCGGTGTGGTCTGCGTGCTGCGGCTCGATGCGTCGTTCATGGCCGCCCCCCGTATCAATCGGTGTGGTCAGGGTCCAGTGTTGCCCCACGGACTGGCGTCCGCAGGGATTTCCGGCAGCTGTCCTCATAGATTGATGACGCATCACCCGTGCGGGCGGTTCAGCTCAACTCCCCTGTCATTTCGGATGGTTCGGGACTGGCCCGAGCGGGCTAGGCCGAATGGGCACACTGGGCCACCGGGGCGCCGCAGGCGGGTCGGACCGGGCCGCGGCGGCCCGGATCAGGCGGCCGGAGCCGCCAGCGAGGGCGGCACCGGCGGACCCTGGGGGCTCGCCTGGCTCTGGGGGGTGAGGCGGTGGGTCAGCACGGGCAGCAACTCCGACACGGGGTGCGGGCGGTAGGCGGCGATGCCCGGCGGGGCGGGCGCCAACGGCACCAGCAGGTCGGCGGCGGCGGGCAGGCCGGCCGAAGCGGCGGCGCCGACCCCCTCGTGCAGCCACAGGGTGAGCATGTACAGCTCCGGTACGGACAGCAGCCGGGGCTGGTAGTTCTTGCCGAGGGATTCCGCCTGGCGCAGGGCGCGTTCGGTGGCGGCGACGTAGGGACCCTCGAAGAAGTGGGAGAAGACCCAGCCGTCCGCCGTCAGCCGGGTGTCCGCCGCGGCGACGAAGCGGTCGCCGCCGCGGATCAGGAACCTCCAACCGGTGAGCCGGGTGCGGGGCGGCCGGCCCGCCGTCGACGGCAGGAACTGGAGCCGGTCCAGTACGTGGACGGGCAGGGGGAGTTCGGCGGTCAGCGGTCCTGGGAGGGAGCGCAGCGCCGGCGTGAGCGCCTCGTGGACCGCGGTGGGGGAACCGAGTGCCGCGAGGACGCTGCGCAGGGCGGGCGCGGGGGCCGGAGGGACATGCAGCGGCATGGTGGGTCGCCTCTCACTTGGGAGACCTGGGAGAACGGGGGCAGGTGCGGACGGCGCTGTCGCATTCTGGGGCCAGAGGGGGGCTGAGGGGCAATGGCCGCGCGCCAACTCTCTGCCTCGTTTGCGGAGTTTATACGACATGTGTTCACGCAGTGTTTCGGCTAGCTGTCCCGCCCATTGCCGACAAGGCGCATACCGGTCCTGCTGCGGAGGATTCGTAGCTGCACGAGCGCGGGCATCTCACGCTGACCTCGGAGGTTACCCGAAGGGTGCTCGGCTGGAAAGCATCGGTATTGCGTACACGGAAAAGTCGACGGGGGCATTGCAGGATGCCCCTTGCCAGATGAATGTGCCGTAGCGCCTGTCGGCCAAACCGGCGCGCGCTGTCCGCCAGTCGTGCCCCCGCCGCGTTATCGATCACTCGGCCGGGGCATCATCGACCGTAACGTGCGCCCGGACGGACCGGGCCGGGCCCACTCGTGGAGGGACGCTTCGATGGGGGAGAAGGTCGTGGCAGGCGGATTCGACCTGTCCGATCGGCAACGGTATCGGAGGAAGCTTCACGAGTGCCTGGAGGGACTGGAGCGGCTTCTGGCGGAGAAGAGGTTCGATCGCCCCAAGAACATGATGGGGCTGGAGATCGAGTTGAATCTCGCGGGTTCCGACGGATTGCCGAGAATGGTGAATGCGCAGGTACTGGAGCGCATTGCGAGCCCCGATTTCCAGACCGAACTCGGAATGTTCAACCTGGAGGTCAACATACTTCCGCACCGGCTCGACGGCCGGGTATTCGACCAGCTCGCGGAAGAGCTGAGCGCGAGTCTCGCATATGCCAATCGACAGGCCGCGGAGATAGACGCCGGGGTGGTGATGATCGGCATCCTGCCCACGATCTCCCGCGGCGACCTCGTCTCCGCGAACCTCTCGGCGGTGGACCGCTACTCGCTGCTGAACGAGCAGATCCTGATGATGCGGGGCGAGGACTTCGTCCTCGACATCGACGGGGTGGAGCGGCTGACCTGGACCTCGGGGTCGATCGTCCCGGAGGCGGCCTGCACCTCGGTCCAGCTGCACCTCCAGGTCACCCCCGCCCGGTTCGCGGACGTGTGGAACGCAGCGCAGGCGGTGGCGGCGGTACAGATCGCCGTGGGCGCCAACTCCCCCTTCCTCTTCGGGCGCGAGCTGTGGCGGGAGTCGCGGCCCCCGCTCTTCCAGCAGGCCACCGACACCCGGCCGCCCGAGCTCCAGGCGCAAGGGGTGCGGCCGCGGACCTGGTTCGGCGAGCGCTGGGTCGACTCGGCGTACGAACTCTTCGCGGAGAACGTCCGCTACTTCCCGGCGCTGCTGCCGATCTGCGACGAGGAGGAGCCGCTGCGGGTGCTCGGCGAGGGCGGGGTGCCCAGCCTCCAGGAACTCGTCCTGCACAACGGCACCGTCTACCGCTGGAACCGGCCCGTGTACGGGGTCGCCGACGGGGTGCCGCACCTGCGGGTGGAGAACCGGGTGCTGCCGGCCGGGCCCACCGTCACCGACGTGGTCGCCAACGCCGCCTTCTACTACGGGCTCGTGCGCACCCTCGCCGACGAACAGCGCCCGGTGTGGAGCAGGCTGCCCTTCGCGGAGGCGGAGGCCAACTTCGACGCGGCCTGCCGGTACGGGATCGACGCGCGGCTGCGCTGGCCGCGCCGGGGCCGGGGCGGGGGACTGGCGAGCGTGTCCGCGGTCCGGCTCGTGCTGGAGGAGCTGCTGCCGATGGCGGCGGCCGGGCTCGACGCCTGGGGCATCGAGCCCGCGGACCGGGACCACTACCTCGGGATCATCGAGGAGCGCTGTCGCCGCCGCGCCAACGGTGCGACCTGGCAGGTCGAGACCTACCACCGGGCGCTGGCCGCCGGGCTGGAGCGGGACGCGGCGCTCGCGGCGACCACCCGCCGCTACACCGAGCTCATGTACAAGGGGGACCCCGTGCACACCTGGCCCGCCGGGTTGCCGGAGGAGGAGGTGAGCGCGGCCCTGACCGCGGGGCGGTAGGACGTCGGGGGCCGTCGGGCGGAGCCGCTCCGTCCGGCGGCCGAGCCGCGTCCGGCGGCCGCTCCCGCGCGGCGCCGCGTCCTGCCCGGTGATCCCGGCGCGCCGTCGAGCGGGCAGTATGGGGTGGTCGGAGCGGGACGGTGGGTCGGAGCGGGACGGAGTCAGGCGTGCGGGCGGATCCGGAGCCGGTGGTCGGGACCTTGCGCGAGGACGGGCGGCGGGTCCTGCGGACCGAGACGCTGCTGGTGCTCGCCCTGTCGCTGGGGGCGAGCGCGGTCTCGGCGCTCATCAGCTTCATCGGCTCGCTCACCAAACCGGGCGGGCTGAAGGACCAGGCCGCCACGCTCAACGGCTCCTACGCGCCGGGCCGCCCCTGGCTCGACCTGTCCTGGCAGCTCTTCGGGATCGCGACCGCGCTGGTCCCCGTACTCCTCGTGGCCCACCTGCTCACCCGCGAGGGCGCGCCCGGTCTGCGGGTGCTGGGTTTCGACCGCACCCGGCCCCGCGCGGACCTGGGGCGCGGGGTGCTCGTCGCGGCCGGGATCGGCAGCGCCGGGCTCGCCTTCTACCTGGCGGCGCGCGCCTCGGGCTTCAACCTGACGGTGGTGCCGGAAGCGCTGCCCGACGTGTGGTGGAAGTTCCCCGTACTGATCCTCTCCGCGGTGCAGAACTCCGTGGTGGAGGAGGTCATCGTGCTGGCCTACCTGCTGCGCAGGCTGGACGGGCTGGGGTGGTCGCCGATGGCCGCGCTGCTGGCCAGTTCGGTTCTGCGCGGCTCGTACCACCTCTACCAGGGGATCGGCGGCTTCCTGGGCAACGTCGTCATGGGCGTCGTCTTCGTCCTGCTCTACCGGCGCTGGGGCCGGGTGGGGCCGCTGGTGGTCGCGCACGCGCTGCTCGACATCGTCGCCTTCGGCGGGTACGCGCTGCTCGCCGGGAAGGTCGGCTGGCTGCCCACGCCCTGAGGGGCCGGGACGCGGGCCGCGGCGGACCGGTTCAGGGAGCGGTCAGCAGCTCCCCGTCGACGACGGTGACGGCGTGCCCGGTCAGGAACGTACGGTCCCCCGCGAGCCGGACCCTGACCAGGCCGGTGCGGGCCGAACCCTGGAAGCCGGTCAGCTCGGTACGGCCCAGACGCGCGGCCCAGAAGGGCGCGAGCGCGGTGTGCGCGCTGCCGGTGACCGGGTCCTCGTCGACGCCGACGGCGGGGAAGAAGCCGCGGGAGACGAAGTCGTACCCCCGGGCGGGGTCCTCGGCGGCGGCGGTGACGATCAGCCCGCGCTTCGCGTAGGCGGCGACCACCGCGAGGTCGGGGCGCAGCTCGCGCACGGCGCGCTCGTCGGCCAGCTCCACCAGCAGGTCGCCGATGTGGGCGGCGGTGTCGTGGACGGAGCGCACCTCCACCCCGCCCAGCGCCAGGGCGAGGGCCTCCGGGAGCTCGTACGGGCTGAGCGTGGAGGTCGGGAAGTCCATGGTCACCGTGCCGTCCTCGGCGGCCTCGGTGGTGAGGACGCCGCAGCGCGCGGCGAACCGGACCGGTCCGTCCGCCAGGCCGGTGCTCGCCAGGACGTGCGCGGTGGCGAGGGTGGCGTGGCCGCACATGTCGACCTCGGCGGTCGGGGTGAACCAGCGCAGCGCCCAGTCGGCCTCACCGCCGGGCGGCAGCGGGTGCGCGAAGGCGGTCTCGGAGAGGTTGACCTCGGCGGCGACCCGCTGGAGCCACGCGTCGGGCGGGAAGCCCGCGGCGCCGTCCAGGAGCAGGACTCCGGCGGGGTTGCCCTGGAAGGGCCGGTCGGTGAAGGCGTCGACGATTCGGATGCGCATGCCTTCGACCGTAGGACGGCCCGTGACCGGCGGACAAAGGCCAATTCCGGGTGGGTGGCCTTGCGACCGGCCCCGGCGGTGCGGTTCGGGGTTTGGCGGTGCGGTTCGGGGTTTGGCCGTGCGGTTCGGGGTCCGGCCGTGCTGTTCGGAGTCCGGCGGTGCGGTTCGGGGTCCGGTGTCAGTCGGCCCGGTGGTGGAGGACCACCACGTCGCCCGCGTCCGGATCGCCCATGAGCACGAACAACTCGGGCCGCTCCCGGGTCCCCGCCACCTCCCACCGCAGCTCCGCGCTCTCGCATGTGGGGAAGGTCAGGACCACGGCCGCCCGTCGGCCGAGCCCCGTCCTGCGCGCGGGCTCGGAGCGCCAGGTGCCGTGTCCGGTGCAGTGGCCGACGACGTCGAAGCCGTCGTGCACCGGCAGCTGCTCCGCCGCCGCGTCGCCCCCGTTGCCGAGCGTCAGGTCGACGCCCTCGCCCGTCCACCGGCCGACGAGATCGACGTGCCCGAGGACGGGCGGCTCGTAGGCGGGGGCCATGGCGCCGAGGACGAGGGTGACGAGCGTGGCCACCGCGATCGGGCCGAGCGCCCAGAGCCGGATCCTGCCCCGCCGTATCCGCCGCATCCGGGCGAGCACCGCGACGGCCACGGGCGGGAACCCGACGGCGGCCGTCCAGCCGAGGGTGGTGGCGTACCCGGCGCCGGTGAGCACCGAGAGCGGCAGGGCGTACCCGGCCGCGAACACGAGCGCGGTGGGCGCGGCCCACCGCGGAGCGGCGATCCGGGTGCGCACGCCGAGGGCGTTGGAGGCCAGCATCACCGGGGTGGTGAAGAGCAGGCTGTGCAGGCAGCCCGCCGCGAAGGCGAGCGGGGGGCCGAAGACGACCATCACGAACAGTCCGAAGAGCACGGCGATGCCGCCGCCGTAGCCGCGGCCGTAGGGCTCGGCCGCGAGCGAGGCGAGCTGTGCGTACAGAGCGGCGCACAGGAGCGTGCCGCCCCCCACGACCTCGGCGCCCGGAGCGATGCCGCTCCAGGCTCGTGAGTGGCGCGGCGGCTGCATGGCGTCGACCTGCTGGTACACGGCGAGGCCCCCCTCGGGCTTCAATTGAACGTGTTCAATTGAAGTGGACACTACACCCTTGGCGCCCTCGCGTGCTCCTCCCGGTCGAGGGCGTGAACGGTGCAGGGGCGGCCGAGGACCGTGTCCTCGCGCAGCGGGGTGAATCCGAGGCGCCGGGCGACGGCGGTGGAGGCCGTGTTGCCGTGGTGGATCATGGCGGTGATCCGCTGGAGGCCCAGCGGTCCGAAGCCCCACGCGAGCACGGCGCGGGCGGCCTCGGTGGCGTAGCCGTTGCCCCAGTGGTCGCGGGCGAAGGTCCAGCCGATCTCGGTCTCGTCGAACTCCTCCCACCAGTTCAGGCCGGAGCGTCCGATCGCCTCGCCGGTGCCGCGCAGTTCGACGGCGCACAGGCCGTGGCCGCGCCGGGTCCACTGGTCCTGTATCGCGCCCAGGCGCGCGGCGGCCTGCTCCCGGTGGTAGCCGCCGACGAACCGGTTGACCTCGTCGTCCGCGTGGAGGCGCACCCACCAGTCGGTGTCGGCTTCGGTGAGCGGGCGCAGTCGGAGGCGGTCTGTGGTGATCACTGGAATTCGGTCCTCGTGTCCGTGGGTCAGTGGGTCAGTGGGTCCGTGGGTCCGTGGGTTCGTGGGTCCGTGGGTTCGTGGGTCAGTGGGTTCGTGGTCAGTGGGTTCGTGATGTACGGGGCGTCCGGTCGCCGTGTGCAAGGGGCGCGGTCCTCAGTCGACGCAGAACTCGTTGCCCTCGATGTCCAGCATCGGGATGCACGCGTCGTTGCCGTCGTACAGCGTCCGCACGTGCACCGCGCCGAGCGGGACCAGGCGTGCGCACTCGGCTTCCAGCGCGGCGAGCCGCTCCTCGCCCACGAGGCCGGTGCCGACCCGGATGTCGAGGTGCAGCCGGTTCTTGGCGGCCTTCCCCTCGGGGACGCGCTGGAAGTACAGCCGCGGGCCGACGCCCGAGGGGTCGCCGCAGGCGAACCAGGCGTCGCGCTCCTCGGCGGGCTGCGTACGCCTGAACTCGTCCCAGGTGGCGAAGCCCGACGGCGGCGGCGCCGGGACGTACCCCAACACCTCGCACCAGAAGAGGGCGAGGCGCTCCGGTTCGGCGCAGTCGAAGGTGACTTGGAACTTCTTGATCGATGACATCGGCCCACCGTAACGGCCCGCGCGGGGCGGGAGTCGGGCCGCCCGGAGGGTCAGCCGGGCACGCCCGCCCGGGCGAGGACGGCGGCCATCTCGGCCTCGGGCAGCGCCGGGTTGGCGCCCGCGCCGGACGCCAGCTCGGGGACGTGGAGCGCCTCGCGGAGCCGGTGGAGCGGGAGGCGCGGGTCGGCGGCCGCCGCCTGGCGCGTCCAGACCTCGGGGTCGTGGCTCAGCCGCTCGATCAGCGCGGGCGTCGCGGCCGGATCCCGGACGGCCAACCGGCGGTACGCGCCGTCCTCGTGGTCCGCGAAGCGTGCGGCGAGGCCCGCGCGCGGGAAGCGGGGGTGCGTCTGCGCCATCCAGGCGGAGAAGGTGCCGCCGAGCCGCGCGTACACGCGCATGAGGACCTGCTCCGGGGCGTCGGGGTGGTGCACGCACAGGAGGGCCTCCACCAGCGGGTCACCGCTGCGCGCGAGCAGGTGCAGCAGGTCGGGCGGCAGGTGGGGGCTCCGGGCGGCGGCGCGCCGCAGCAAGGGGTGGGTGGAGGTCGCGGCCCGTCGCAGTACCTCGGGATCGGTGAGCCCGTCCCGTACCCACGCCACGTCCCCGCGGTCGAACTCCCGCGCCGTGAAGTCGATCGACATGCGCCGCGCCTCGTCCCACTCCGGCCTGAGGGAGACCGCGAGCCGCACGTCCCCGTCGGGGTCTACGGCGAGCCGCTCCACGAGGTCGGCGGGCAGCGACGGGTTCTCGGCGAGGGCGCTCAGGTGCCGCCCCTCGGCCACGCACCGCTCGGCGTCGGCGCGGTGCAGGAGCCCGTGGCGCAGCGCCTCGGCCGCGGACCCCGGATCCCGCAGGAGCGCGGCGGTGACGTCGGCGTCCCGTCGGCAGGCCCCCAGCGCGGCGGCCCGCCGCACGTCGGGGTCGGGGTCGGCGAGCAGTGCCGACCGCTCGGCCGGGGCCAGCTCCTCCCAGGCGCGCGCCGCGCTCCGGCGCGCCACCGGGTCGGGGTGCGCGGCCAGCGAGGCCGTGAACGGCGGTGCCAGGTAGGGCGAGTCCAGCAGGGCCGCCCGTACGGCGGGGTCGGGGTCGTCGAGCAGGCGGGCGCACACGTCGTCCGGCAGCGGTGCCACGGTCGTGCGCGGGGTGTGCCACTCGGGTCCGTACGCGAGGGCGGCCCGCACCCGGGGGGAGGGGTCGTCGACGAGCCGGGACCGCTGTGCGGGCCCGGCCCCGGCGCTCATCGCGAACTCGATCCGGGTCCGCGGGTTCGGGTGGGCCAGGATCACGGCGACGGCCCGCTCGGGCAGGTCGGCCCGCTGGAGGGCGTGCCGGGGCGGACCGTCGCCACCCCCGTCGAAGGCGAGCAGGCGCAGCAGCAGCGGTGTCGGCAGCGCCGGATTCCGCGCGACTCCGTCCAGTGCGGACGCGTGGGGCGCGCGGGACGCGGCCATGGTTCCTCCCCGTTTCTGCTGATCTCCTGCGGCCTGGTGCGGCCTCGTGCAACTCGTGGGACTCGTGCGGCTTCCTGCGGCCTACCGCGGCCTACCGCGGCTTCGTGCGGCTTCCCGCGACGGATCCGATGGCCGGGGGCTTCTGCGGTCGGTCCGCACCATGATCCCTGACCCGTGCGCGATGGGCGGATCCTCCGCACGGCCCGGGAGCGGGGTCCTGTGCCCGGGCCCTGTCCGGAGCTTGCTCCCGGGTGCGATCTCGTTCTCCACGCCGAGCAATTGACGGTCACTCGGCTGGTCCCCTTGAAGGGCGCCGGGAACGGATCCGGCGCCCTGATCCGAGAGGTCCTCCCATGATCGAGCACGCACCGCAGCGCCACTCCCCGAACCGTCACCGCCGGGCCCGGCGCGGGGTGGCCGCGGCCGTGACCGCCGTCGCCGCAGCCGTGGTGGCCGGTGCGCTGACGCCCACCACCGCCTCCGCCGGCCCGCGACCGGACACCGTGCAGCAGCGCCTCGACACCCTGGTCAAGGGCGACGGGGTGCCCGCCGCCCTCGGCACGGTCAAGGGCCGTGACGGCCGCGTCCGCACCTACACCTCCGGTGTCGGGAACGCGGCGACCAAGGCCAAGGTGCCGGTGGACGGCCAGGTGCGGATCGGCAGCAACACCAAGGCGTTCACCGCCGTCGTGATCCTCCAGCTGGTGGCGGAGGGCAAGGTGGGCCTGGACGCGAACGTCGACACCTACCTGCCCGGTCTGGTGCGCGGGGACGGCATCGACGGCCGGAAGATCACGGTCCGGCAGCTGCTCCAGCACACCAGCGGCCTGCCCGAGTACGTGGACCGGGACGCGGTCCTCAACTCCCCCCGGCGCTACTACGAGCCGCGCGAACTCCTCGACGCCGCCCTGTCCCAGAAGGCCCACTTCGCACCGGGCGCCCGCTGGGAGTACAACAACACCAACTACCTGCTGGCGGGCCTGATCATCCAGAAGGTCACCGGGCGTCCGCTCGGCGAGGAGGTGACCAAGCGGGTCATCGACCGGATCGGGCTGCGCCACACCTACTTCCCCAAGCCCGGTGACATGACGATCCGCGAGGCCCACCCCAAGGGCTACCAGCGCGCGGCGGACGGCTCGCTGCGCGACTACTCCGAGCTGGACCCGTCCTGGGGCTGGGCGGCCGGGGCGCTGGTCTCGACCAACACCGACGTCACCCGGTTCTACGGTGCGCTGCTCGGCGGGCGGTTGCTGCCCGCGGCCCAGCTCGCCCAGATGCGGACCACCGTCGCCGCCGACGAGATCGGCCCCGGCGTCCGCTACGGGCTCGGCCTGGTGAGCCGGCCCCTCTCCTGCGGCGGCCTCGCCTGGGGCCACGGCGGGACGATCCCGGGGTACGACACGGCGGGCGGGGCCACCGACGACGGTCGCGCCGTGAACTTCACCGTGACGACGATCCCGGACGCCGCCACCGCGAAGCACGTCGACGAGGCGGTGGACGCGGCGCTCTGCCGCTGATCCCCGAACTCCCGCGGCCCCGGCCGCACCCCCGTCACAGCCCGGTCGGGCTCGGCCCCGCCGAGCCCGACCCCTTCTTCCCAGCAGTGGAGTCCTGATGAACGAGCACGCCCCCCAGAGCGCGGCGCACCGGATCCGACGCGGGCGGTACGCGGTGGTGGCGACGGCCGCCGCCGCGGTCGCCCTGGTCGCCCAGGCACCGGCGCCGGTCTCGGCCGCACCGCGCCCGGACGTCGTGCAGCAGCGCCTCGACGCCCTCGTCAAGGACGGCGGGATGCCCGCCGCCCTCGCCACGGTCAAGGGCCGTGACGGGCGCAGCCGCACCTACACCGCGGGTGTCGGCGACCTGGCGACCGGGGGCCGGGTGCCCGTCGACGGGCAGATCCGGGCCGGTAGCAACACCAAGGCGTTCACCGCCGTCGTCGTCCTCCAGCTGGTGGCGGAGGGCAAGGTGGAGCTGGACGCCGCCATCGACACCTACCTCCCGGGCCTGGTGCGCGGGGAGGGCATCGACGGCCGGAAGATCACCGTCCGGCAGCTGCTCCAGCACACCAGCGGCCTGCCCGACTACATGGGCGCCCCCGCCCTGGCCGACTTCACCACCATCCAGTTCCGCTACTTCGAGCCGCGCGAACTCCTCGACGGGGCGCTCGCCCAGAAGGCCCGCTTCGCGGCCGGGACCGGCTGGGAGTACAGCAACACCAACTATCTGGTGGGCGGTCTGCTCGTCCAGAAGGTCACCGGGCGCCCCTTCGGCGAGGAGGTGACCAAGCGGGTCATCGACCGGATCGGGCTGCGCCACACGTACTTCCCCGCGACCGGGGACACGGCCGTCCACGAGGCCCACCCGCACGGCTACCTCAGCACCGTGCCGGGTGCGCCGCTGATCGACTACACCGCGATGGACACCTCGATGGCCTGGTCCGCCGGCGCCGTCGTCTCCACCAACTCGGACCTCAACGCCTTCTACGGGGCGCTCCTGGCGGGCCGTCTGCTGCCCGCCGCCCAGCTGGCCCAGATGCGCACCACCGTCCCCGCCGAGTTCCTGGGTCCCGGGGTGCGCTACGGCCTCGGCATCCAGAGCAGGCCGCTCACCTGCGGCGGGCTGGTCTGGGGGCACGGTGGGACCTCCCCCGGCTACCGGACCCGGGGCGGCGTCACGCAGGACGGTCGCGCCGCCACCGTGACGGTCACCACCGTCCCGGGTGCGGCCACCGGACAGCTCGTGAACGACGCGGTCGACGCGGCGCTCTGCCGCTGACCCCGGCTCCGCCCGCGCGGCGGTGCGACCTACCGGGGCGGGGCCGCGCCTACACGTCCGGTTCCACTGGGTGGGCGCGTAGCCACCGCTCCTCGAACTCGCACCGGCCGATCTCCAGGCCGGCCAGCCCGGGAGGCATCGGGGAAGCGTCGACGTGGACCGTGCACGGACCCACCACCACGCGCCGCCCGTGCCGTAGTCGTGCAGGACGAGGAAGCGCCGCGGGGCAGTTACGTGAGGTGCGCGTCGCGGGTACCGGTCATGGGGGCTGAGCGAGCGCGGGGAGCGGGAGACCCTCTGAACGGCTGGCTCTACCCGGCGCCGAGCGCGGCCGCAATGCCGTCAAGGATCTGGACGAACTCCTCGGCCGGGACCTCGACCACGAAGACCTCTCCGGCGTCTTCGGGGTGGTTGAGCAGGTGTTCCTCACGCCAGAACTCCAGCGTGATCACCAGACGGTCCCCTTCGTGGAACAGGAAGGCCGTCACGTTGTCGGTGGTGGGCCCCCAGAGCAGGACCCGATACGGGCCCAACCGGCAGTCGGCCCCTGGCTCGTCGTCGGCCGCCGAGTGCTCCACGAGCCGCCGGTGTGTGGCCTCGGCGGACGCGTCGGGGAACGGGAGGGGAGAACCCTCGCCGGACCGCAGCCAAGCGGCGGCGGCCAGGACATCGCGGCGGAACTGGGGGACGTAAGCCACGTTGTCGTCGCAGGTCAGCCACTTTCCAGCTGCCCAGAGGTCGACCCGGCACAGCGGGCCTGGCTCGCCGACCTCTGCGGCGAACCGGGACTTGTCTCCCAGAAGCACGTTCACGTCAGTGACCGTCGCAGATTCAGCCCTTCCTGAACCATCGAATATTTCGCCGCGGCAGCGGCCGGCCCGCCTCGGCCGCAACGAGTGAGTCAGCGTCGGGCCAACTTCGCCGGCAAACGGTCCTTCACTGTCCCAGGCCGGCCTCGGAGCCGTTCCGGGCGTATCGGAGCGAGCGGTCCCGATATATCGTTGACACATCGCGAGCGATCAGCGATGGTTGTGATGTCGGACAACGACACGGATTGATCAGCAGGAACAATGACGAAAGGAGCGCAGTCATGCGTTCACACGGACATGAGCACGGACACGAGCACGGTCGTGGGCACGGGCACTGCGGGCCGGACCGTCAGGGTGACTTCGAGGGTCGGCGCGCCGCCTTCGGTCCGTTCGGGCCGCCCTTCGGGGGGCCCTTCGGCGGGCGCGGCGGGCGTGGCGGACCGCACCGGCGGGCGCGGCGGGGTGACGTCAGGGCATCGATCCTGGCGCTCCTCGTGGACCGGCCGATGCACGGCTACGAGATGATCCAGGAGATCGGCGAGCGCAGCGGCGGAGCCTGGAAGCCCAGCCCGGGGTCGGTCTACCCGACCCTCCAGATGCTGGAGGACGAGGGGCTCATCAGCAGCGCGAGCGAGGGCGGCAAGAAGCTGTTCACGCTGACCGACGCCGGGCGCACCGAGGCCGAGGCGGGCTCCGCGGCCCCCTGGGACGAGGCCGGGCGCGGGTTCGACCGCGAGGCGATGAACGAGATCCGCACGGCCGGCTTCGGTCTGATGGAGGCCTTCGGCCAGGTCTGGAAGACCGGCTCGTCCGAACAGCGGGAGAAGGCCGTCGCGGTCATCAACGAGGCCCGTAAGAAGCTCTACCTGATCCTCGCCGACGAGCACTGACCGTCCGGCGGGAGGTACGGCCGAGCGCCCCGCGCGTCATGACGCGCGGGGCGCTCCCGCATGGGTGCGCGGTGCGGTGGGCGACCGGTCAGGCGACCAGGCCCGCCAGCTTGCGCAGGGACTCGTTCAGCGCGGCGCCGGCCGAGTCCTTCAGCTTGCCCGCCATGAGGGAGACGGCCGCGCCCTGGAAGTCGCCGTCGATGCGCACGGTCGTCGCGTCCCCGTCCGGGATCAGGGTGTAGCGGGTGCCCACGACCACGCCCATCGGGCCCTTGCCGCGGATGGCGAAGACGCGCTCGGTCTCCAGCTCCTCGATCGTCCACACGACCTCGGCCGGGAAGCCCATCATCTTCATGTTCTCGGCGAAGGTGGAGCCGACGGCCAGGGTCTCCGGGCCGCCCTTGGGGAACCCGGTGTGGGTCATGCTCCACTGGCCGTACGCGTCCCAGTCCGTGAGCTGCGACCAGAGCGCGGAGGCGGAGGCCTCGATGCGTGATTCCGCGGTGACTTCGGCCATGGGACCGCCCCTTCTCGTCGGCTGTGTCCGGCGGAACGTAGTCCCGGTCGGCGGAACATTCAAGACTGACGACCTGTCAGGAAATCTCAACAGGCGTCACCCCGATGACGCTCCTGACGAGGGCTGTCATGATGTGCCGATGCAAGCGTCAGGGAGAAATGCCGGACTGGGCCTCGCCCTCGTTTCGGCGTGTGCGTTCGGTGGTTCCGGGGTGGCGGCGAAGCCGCTGATCGAGGCGGGTCTGGACCCGTTGCACGTGGTCTGGCTGCGGGTGGCGGGGGCGGCTCTGGTGATGTCCCCGTTGGCCTGGCGCCACCGTGGACTGTTGTTCCGCAAACCCGCGCTGCTCGCCGGCTTCGGCCTGGTCGCCGTGGCCGGGGTGCAGGCCTTCTACTTCGCCTCCCTGTCCCGGATTCCGGTCGGCGTGGCCCTGCTGCTGGAGTACCTCGGTCCCGCGCTGCTGCTCGGCTACATCCGCTTCGTCCAGCGCAAGCCGGTGACCCGGGCGGCCGCCGCCGGGGCCGCGGTGGCCGTCGTCGGTCTGGCCTGCGTCGTCGAGATCTGGGCCGGGCTGCGGCTGGACCCGCTCGGCGTGCTGCTCGGCGTGGCCGCCGCCTGCTGCCAGGCCTTCTACTTCGTGCTGGCCGACCAGGGCGCGGACGGGGAGGACGTGCCCGATCCCTTCGGGGTGATCGCGTACGGCATGGTCATCGGCGCGCTGGTGATGACCGTGATCGCGCGGCCCTGGGGCATGCGGTGGGCGGTCCTGGGGCGGGACGCCGACGTCGGCGGACTGTCCGTGCCCGCGCTGGTGCTCGTCGGCTGGGTGGTGCTGATCGCGACGGTCGCGGCCTACCTGACCGGGGTGGTCTCGGTGCGCATGCTCTCGCCGCAGGTGGCGGGCGTCGTCGCCTGCCTCGAAGCGGTCGTCGCCACCGTGCTGGCCTGGGTGCTCCTCAAGGAACACCTCTCGACCCCGCAGATCATCGGTGGTGCGCTGGTGCTGGGCGGTGCCTTCATCGCGCAGACCTCGCGGCCCGCGGCGCCGAAGCCGGGCCCGGGCCCGGGCACCGGGGACGGGCGGAGCGCCCCGGACCCGGCCGCCCCGGACCCGGCCGCCCTGGGGCCGGGAGCCATGGACCGGGCGGTCCTGGGGGCCGACCGGGAAGCCGTCGACGGGGGAGCCCCCGAACCCGGGGCGCTGGACCGGACGGCCGCGACGGCCTAGGGTCACGACCATGCTGACGAACGTGCTTCCGCCTCCCGCCGCCTGACGCGGGCGGCCTCGCCACTGCGCCGACGTACCCCGCCCGGAGTCACCGGGCCGGTCCGTGCTGCCCGCGAAGAGATGACCGTTCCCCTCATCCTTCACGTCACGCGGAGCACACGTGTCGAAGCAGTCGATGCAGTCGAAGCATCTGTACCTCGTCGTCGCCGGAGCCGCCTGGGGCACCGCCGGGGCGGCCGCCTCACTCCTCTTCCTGGCCAGTGACCTCGGTCCGCTGGCCCTGTCCTTCTGGCGCTGCGCGGGCGCCCTGGTCCTCCTCCTCGGGGCGCTGGCCCTGCGCCGCCCGCGGGGCGGCCGGCGAGCGTCGGGGCCGCGGCCGTCGGTGGCCTCGCTGGTCGTCACCGGGCTGCTCTTCACCCTGTTCCAGGCCGCCTACTTCGGGGCCGTGCGCGAGACCGGGCTCGCGGTGGGGACGGTGGTCACCCTGGGCGCCGGGCCGGTGATGATCGCGCTCGGGGCGCGGTACTGGATGGGCGAACGGCTCGGCCGGGGCGGGGCGGCCGCCGTCTGCGGCGCGCTGGCCGGGCTGGTGGCGCTGACGCTGGGCGGCGAGGGCGCCGAGGTGCGGCCCGCCGGGGTCGGCTGGGCGCTGCTGTCGGCCTCCGGCTACGCGGCGATGACCCTGCGCACGCGCGCCCTCGGGCGGCGCGGGGCGGGCGGGGACCCCTTGGTCACGACCGCGTGGTCTCTGGCGGTCGGCACGGTGTGCCTGCTGCCGGCGGCCGTGCTGGAGGGGCTGGTTCCGCACACCGCGCAGCCGGGTCGGGTGCTGTGGCTGCTGGTGTACGTGGCGACGGTGCCCACCGCGCTCGCGTACGTCCTCTACTTCACCGGTGCGGCCGCGGTGCGCGCCGCCACGGTGTCCGTGATCATGCTGATCGAGCCGGTGAGCGCCGCGCTGATCGCCGTACTGGTCCTGGGGGAGCGGCTGACCGGGTCGGTGGTGCTCGGCATCCTGCTCCTGCTGGCGGCGGTCCTCGCGCTGATCGTCGCGGAGGGCCGCCGTCCGCAGCAGGAGGGCGCCGCCGGGGCGGACGGCCCCGGCGGCGCGGCGGACGGGCCCGAGGTGGGGCCCGTACCCGCTCAGAGCGCGGCGATGTAGTCCGGTACCTCGATCCCGGGGGCCAGGTCGGCCGCCGGGACCGGGGCGCCGTAGGTCCGCGCGACCGGGACCACGCCCGACCAGAACGGCAGGTCCAGGTCCCGGGCCTCGTCGTTGGGGCCGCCGGTGCGCAGCTTCGCCGAGACCTGTTCGAGGTCGAGCCGGATGACGGCGGTGGCGGCCAGTTCCTTGGCGTCGGCCGGGCGGGAGTCCGCCGAGCGGCCCGCCACCACCTGGTCGACGAGGGCGTCCAGGGCCGTCCGGCGCTCCGCCTCGTCGGTGACCTCGTACGCCGTGCCGTGCACCACGACCGACCGGTAGTTCATCGAGTGGTGGAAGGCCGACTTGGCCAGCACCAGCCCGTCGAGGTGCGTGACCGTGACGCACACGGGCAGGCCCGGGTCGGCCTTGCCCGCGGCGAGCAGCGGGCGCGAACCGGTGGAGCCGTGGATGTAGAGCGCCTCGCCGACCCGACCGTAGAGGGTCGGCAGGACCACCGGAGCGCCGTCGCGGACGAAGCCGAGGTGGCAGAGGTATCCCTCGTCGAGTATCGCGTGCACCGTCTCGCGGTCGTAGCGCGCGCGGTCGCGGGAGCGGGAGGGGATGGTGAGGTCCGTCGGCTCGTAGGCGTCGGTCGCGGGGTCGTGGGCGGCGGCAGGCGCGGCGGTCATGATGCGAACTCCATTGCACTAGTGCATACTGTTCTTTGTGCTAGGAGAATACACAATCGTCGGGAGCCGTGCATCCGAGATCGCGGCCAGTGTCGAAGCGGGCGTGGGCTCCGGGGAGCTGGCCCCCGGCGCCCTGCTGCCACCGATGCGGGAACTGGCGGCGGCGCTCGGGGTCAACCCGAACACCGTCGCCGCCGCCTACCGCACGCTGCGCGAACGCGGGGTCATCGAAACCGACGGGCGGCGCGGCAGCCGGGTGCGCGCCCGACCCGCCAGCGCCCCGCGGGACGGCCTGCGGGTGGCGGTGCC
The DNA here is from genome assembly GCF_042730635.1 of Streptomyces sp. NPDC059917. NCBI lineage: Bacteria > Bacillati > Actinomycetota > Actinomycetes > Kitasatosporales > Streptomycetaceae > Streptomyces > Streptomyces sp. NPDC059917. The sequence goes on along the minus strand of NZ_JBHWLC010000029.1, from coordinate 60,715 downwards.
GCCGGGCGGCCGGGACGTGGCCAGCGGCAACCCCGATCCGGCCGTACTGCCCGACCTGTCCGGGGCGCTGGCGGCCGCGGCCCGGCGCTACGCGCAGGCGCCCACCCGGTACGGGGACGACCCCGTCGTCCCCGAACTGGCCCGGCTCGCCCGGGCCGGGCTCGACGCCGACGGGGTGCCCGCCGGGCCCGTCGGGCTGACCTCGGGCGCGCTGGACGCGATCGAACGGGTGCTGTCGGCGCACCTGCGCCCGGGGGACGCCGTGGCGGTCGAGGATCCGGGGTGGGGCAGCGTGCTGGACCTCGTGCCCGCGCTCGGCCTGCGGATCGCGCCCGTCGCCGTCGACGACGAGGGGCCGGTGCCCGAGGCCGTCGAGCGGGCCCTCGCGGAGGGCGCGCGGGCGCTGGTGGTCACCGCGCGGGCGCAGAACCCCACGGGCGCGGCGGTGAGCGCGGCGCGCGCCGCCGCGCTGCGGGAGCTGCTGGCCCGCCACCCGCACGTGCTCGTCGTCGACGACGACCACGGGCACGGCATCGTCGACCTGCCGCTGGAATCCCTGGGCGGGGTCACCCGGCACTGGGCGCTGGTGCGCTCGACCGCCAAGGCGTACGGGCCGGACCTGAGGCTCGCGGTGCTGACGGGGGACGCGGTCACGGTGAACCGGGTGCTGGGCCGCCAGCGGCTGGGCCCCGGCTGGGTGAGCCGGCTGCTCCAGTACGCCGTCGTCGAACTGTGGACCACGGGGGCCGTGGACGGGGCCGCGGCGGCGCGGGCGTACGGAGAGCGGCGGGACGCCCTGGTGGCGGCGCTGCGGGAGCGGGGCGTGGCCGCGCACGGGCGCAGCGGCATGAACGTGTGGGTGCCCGTGTCGGACGAGACGGGGGCGGTGACCCGGCTCCTCGCGGCGGGCTGGGCGGTGGCGCCGGGGGCGCGCTTCCGCGTGGACAGCGGTCCGGGCGTACGGATCACCGTGTCCCCGGTGGCCCCGGCCGAGATCCCGGCGCTGGCGGACGAGGTGGCGCGGGCGGTCCGCCCGGCGCGGGGGGTCCGCTACGACTAGCAGACACACCCTCGGGCCTGTCGTCACGCTCCTGTGGTCGCCCGGAGGGCGGGCGGGAGCGTGACGACAGGCCCGAGGGGGAGGGGCCGGTGGCGGGGTCAGCCCTTCTTGCGCGGGCCGGACCGGGTCTGGGTCAGGGCGGCGCCGGCGAGGACGATCGCGGCGCCCACCGGGGTGTTCCAGTGCAGTTGCTCGCCCAGGACGAGGACGCCCGCCGCGGTGGCGATCACCGGGATGAAGTACGTGACCATCTGGGCCGTGGTCGGGCCGATCTCGCTCACCAGGCCGTACTGCATCTGCAGGGCCATGCCCGTCCCCAGCGCGCCCAGCGCGACCACCGACAGCGTGGGCCACAGCGGGAAGGAGGTCGGCGCGCTGGTGAACGCGGCGCTCACCGCCGCCAGTTGGAGGGTGGCGACGATCAGCTGGGCGCCGGTCAGCGCCACCGGCGAACCGGGGGTGCCGGCGAGCGTGCGGCGGACGTAGATCCAGCCGATCGGGTAGCAGAGGGACGCGAGCAGGGCGAAGGCCGTGCCCTTCGCGTCGACCCCCGCGAAGCCCTGCCAGGCGCCGAGGACCGTCAGCACCCCGAGGAAGCCGAGGCCGAGACCGGCGAAGCGGCGCCGGGTCGGCCGGTCCTCGGAGAGGGCGACCAGGGACAGGGCCATGCCCCACAGCGGGGAGCTGGCGTTGCAGATGCCCGCGAGGCTGGAGGGGATGCTCAGCTCGGCGTAGGCGAAGAGCGAGAAGGGGACGCTGTTGAGCAGCAGCGCCGCCACCGACAGGTGGCCCCAGGTCCGCAGCCCCCGGGGGAGCGGCTCGCGCCGGACGAGCAGGACGGTGACGAGGGCGAGCGCGCCGAAGAAGACCCGACCCATGGAGACGTGGAAGGGGGCGTACGCCTCGGTGCCCACCTTGATGAACAGGAAGCTGAACCCCCAGACCACGGAGAGGATCGCGAAGCGGATCCGCCAGTCGAGGCCCGGGCGGGAAGCGGCCGCGGTGGTGGTCGTGACGGCGGTCGGCGCGGTGGCCGCGGGACCGGGACCGGGACCGGGACCGGGGGCGGGGGCGGCGGTGGGGACGGCTGCGGCGGAGGTGGGGAGGGTCGGCCGGGCGGGTGCGGATGCGCTCATGGAGATCACTCTGCTCCGTACGACCTCGTAGAACAAGCGAGACTTCTTTCGCCCCACGCCGTAGCATCGCTTACATGTTGAACCTGGAGCGCCTGCGCACGCTCGACGCCCTCGCCCGGCACGGCTCGGTCAGCGGGGCCGCCGACGGTCTGCACGTCACGACCTCGGCCGTCTCCCAGCAGATGGCCAAACTGGAGCGCGAAGTGGGCCAGCCGTTGCTCTCCAAGTACGGGCGCGGGGTCCGCCTGACCGATGCGGGGCGACTGCTCGCCGACCACGCCGCACGGATCATCTCCCAGGTGGAGCTGGCCCAGTCCGACGTGGAGGCCCAGCGCGGCTGCGTCGTCGGCGAGCTGAGGATCGGCGCCTTCCCCACCGCGATGCGCGGACTGCTGCCGCGCACCCTCACCGCGCTGCGCGCCGCGCACCCCGAGCTGCGGGCCCGGGTGACCGAGCAGGAGCCGGAGCAGAGCATGCGCGCGGTGGTGCGCGGGGACCTCGACCTCGCGGTGGCCATCGACTGGCACAACCGGCGGATGCCGGTGCCCGCCGAACTCTCCCGCGCCCACCTGCTCGACGACACCGTCGACATCGCGATGCCCGCGGGGCACCCGATGGCCGAGCGGAGCGGCATCTCGCTCGCCGACTTCGCGGACGACGACTGGATCTCCTGGAACGAGGGCCAGTTCTGCCACGAGTGGCTGGTCTTCACGCTGCGCGGCCTGGGCGTGGAACCGCGCATCGCGCACATCGCCGAGGAGTACCACACCCAGCTGGCGTTCGTCGAGGCCGGGCTCGGGGTGTGCGTGGCGCCCCGGCTCGGGCGCGGGCCGGTGCCGCCCGCGGTGCGGCTGCTCCCGGTGTGCGACACGCTGCGCCGCCACGTGTACGTCGTCTGGCGCGCGGACGCCGATCGGCGGCCTTCGATCCGCGCGGCGGTGGCGGCGCTTCGGGACGCCGCGGCCCTGCTCTGAGAGGGCCTGCGCGCGGCTGCGTACGCCCGGCTGCATACGCCCGCTACGGGTGCCCGGCTGCGGGTGCCCGGTTCGGCGGCCCGGCGCCCTACCGCTTGCGGAAGTCCCAGGACACCACCGAGTCCGGGGTGAGGCGGATCCAGGCGTGCCGCCCGTCGTGCGGCATCTCGGTGATGCCGAAGTTCTTCGCCGGGAAGAGCCGCTCGGCCTCCTCCAGCTCCGGGCAGGGTTCGCCGGTCCGGGGCGCCTCGCCGACGAAGACCGCGCTGCCGGAGAGCTCGACGCCGCGCAGCTCGTCGTACTCCACGCCCGCGTCCACGACCACCGAGATCCGCGGGTCCTTCCGCAGGTCCGCCCAGCGGCGGCTGCGGGTGATCGAGTACAGCCACAGCGAGGTGCCGTCCCAGGCGAACCAGAGGGCGCCGACGTGCGGGCGGCCGTCGCCGGAGACGGTGGCGACCCGGCAGGTGCGCTCGGCGCGCAGGAACGCGTCCACCTCCGCGCCGGTCATCATGATCCGCCGGCCGCGCCGCTGTGCGTCGTCCATCTGCCCCACGCCCCTTCACATCTGACTATGTGTCAGGAATCATGAAGGCTCTTCCGTCATCACGCCAGGGGGATGCATGTCCCAGGACGCCGCCCGCCGCGACCGGCTCAGGGCGCAACTCGACCCCGCCACGACCGCGCTGCTCACCGTCGAGTGTCAGAACGGGGTCGTCGGCGCGGACAGCGCGCTGCCCGAGCTGGCCAAGGAGGCCCAGGCGTCGGGCATGTTGGGGCGGGTGGCCGCGCTCGTCGACGCCGCGCACCTGGCGGGCGTACAGGTCCTGCACGCGGTGGCCGAGCGGCGGCCGGACGGGCGGGCGGCCAACTCCAACGCGCGCCTCTTCCGTGCGGCCGGGAAGCTCCCGGTCCAGCAGCTGTCGGGCACGCGGGCGGTCGGGGTCGCCGAGCCGATCGCGGTCGCCGAGGAGGACATCGTCGTACGCCGACTGCACGGGCTGTCCCCGATGGCCGGGACCGACCTGGACGCCCTGCTGCGCAACCTCGGCTGCCGCACCCTGGTCGTCACCGGGGTCTCGGCCAACGTCGCGATCCCGAACACGGTCTTCGACGCGGTCAACCTCGGCTACACCGTCGTGGTCCCGGCCGATGCGATCGCCGGGGTGCCGGCCGACTACACCCCGCAGCTGATCCGCAATTCCCTGGCCCTGGTGGCCACCGTCACCACGGCCGAGGATGTCATCGACACCTGGGCGCGCGACTGAACGTCAGCCGCGGCGGCCGGTGCCCTGCGCGAGGAGGGCGTCGCCGACCAGGCGGACCCCGCGGGACAGTCGGCCCAGCTGCTGGAGCTCGACGGCGTACATCCTGATGGAGTTCTCGATCACGGCGGCGGCCACGCCCATCGAGGGGAGTTCGGCCCGGCTGGTCTCCAGGGCGATGCGCATCGTCCGTACCTCGTGCCGCAGTTGGAGCTGGGCGTGGCGGGCGAGCAGCGCGGGGTGGCGGGTCAGCGTCGGGTAGCTGCCGTAGCGGGCCGGGAGCAGGTCCCGTAGCCAGTGCACGGCGGTGCGTTCCCAGTCCTGGGTGCCGGGGGCCTTGACCTGGCAGGGCCAGTCGGGGCTGAGCGTGATGGAGGCAGTCTGGCGCATGCTCGTCGCTTCCGAGTGGTGTCGAACTCTGATCGAGACGTTGCTGCGGCGGCCCCGGCCCAGGGGTTGGCCGGGACCGCCGTGAGCGCTCCGGTGGATCCGAAAGCCGGGATCGGGCACGGGTGGGACGTGAGGAGGAGTGGCGTCACACCGCGTGCCCGTCTCCGGGAGGGCTTGGGGTGAGCTCTCCGTGGCGTCTGGTGGATCCGGGGCGCTCGGCAAGTAAACATATATACCGTCGGGTAAGCAAGGGAATGAAAAATTACATACGACGGCGAGGTGAAACCCGGCCCCGGGAATCGGTGGCGGAGCGGGGCGCGAAGTCGGGTGTGGAGCGGGCGCGGAGCGGGTGCGGCCCTGGTGCGGGTCGCGGTGCCGGTTCCGTCTAGAGGAAGAAGCCGTGCTGGTCGGCGACCTGCTCGTAGCTTTCGAGGCGTGCTTGGGTCCGCTCGGGGTCCGCGTCGGCCATCGCCTGGAGCAGGGCCGCGGACAGCATGCCGGGTGCCGCGTAGGAGTCGAAGACGAGCCTGGCCCCGGTGCCCGCGGTCAGCGTCACGTCCGCGGCGTCCGCCAGGGGGCCCAGGGTCGGATCGGTGATCAGCGCGGTGCGCAGCCCCGCGCTCCGCGCGGCCCGCAGCGCGCCCAGCGTCTCCTTGGCGTGCCGGGGCATGGCGTAGGCCAGGACCCAGGTCCCGCCCGCCGCCCGCGACTGGAGCAGGGCGTCGTAGGCCACGCTGCCGCCGCGGGTCACCAGGCGGACGTCGGGGTGGATGCGCCGGGCGGCGTAGGCGAAGTACTCCGCCAGCGACACCGAGATCCGCAGGCCGAGCACCGTCAGCGGCACGGAACCGGCCAGCTCGCGCCCGATGTTCAGCACCTGGTCGGTGTCGGCGAGCAGATGGCGCAGGTTCTGCAGGTTCTCGATCTCGGCGTCCACGGCCGCCTGCAACTCGTTGCGGCGGAACTGCCCGCCGGCCCCGGGGGTGCCCGCGACCGCACTCAGGGCGATCGGTTGCAGGGCGTCCCGCAGGGCGGGATAGCCGCTGAACCCGAGGGACACGGCGAAGCGGGTCACGGACGGCTGGCTGACCCCGACCCGGTCCGCCAGCTCGGTGATCGAGAGGAAGGCGGCCTCGGTGAGGTGGTCGATCAGGTACTGGGCGATCCGCCGCTGTCCCGGGGAGAGCCGGTGGCCGTCGAAGAGGGCGCGGACCCGCTCGCCGGGGGCGCGTTCGGGTTCAGGCGAGCGACCGCCCGGCGTGATGGCGGCTGCTTGGGCGCGTGCCTGCTGCCCGGATGACACCGACGGGCCTCCCTCTCATGTCACTCGTCACCCAACATAGCTCACACCCTGTGCCCGTTCCCTCGCGTGTCAGCCGAGGCTCCAGGACCAGGTGTGGTCCGCGCCGATGAGGCAGGCCAGGACGACGAGGTCCGCGACCCCGAGGGCCAGCCCGAGGCGGGCGCGGGCGGGGCGGGTCGTTCCGCGGATCAGGGCGAGGGCGCCGAGGGCGATCGCGACGGGTCCGAGGACCAGGTTCATGACCAGGAGCCCGACCAGGCCGGACACGAAGGAGAGGACGGCCATGGTGTCGGCCTCGCCGACCGAACGGGCCCCGGGAGCCGGGCCGTCGGGGCCGGTGCGGGGCGTCGGGGTCCCGGTGCGGAGCTCCGGGGCGGGGGTGGTGGAGCGGCGCTCCCGGACGGCGGTTCGGTGCGAGGTCATGAGGAACTCCCCTGACGGTCGACGTGGTGGTGGCGTCCGGTCCGCTCCCGTACGGCGAAGACCGTGAGCCAGATGGCGATCGCGGCCGTCGCGGCGAGCGAGACCGCCGCCGGGACGTGGGCCACGGTTCCCAGCAGGATGCCCAGGAGCAACAGGGCCGCTACGAGGAAGAGCATCGTGCATCCTCCTTCGGATCTCTAGAATCAGTAACAGTTGTTCACTGACTGGTCAGTCTAAATGATGGCATGCGGTCGCCGCGGGATCGGGGTTTACTTTCCGTCATGAACCAGACCGTCGGGGCCCGCCAAGCCCAACGCCTCCGTACGCGCCGGGCCTTGCTGGACTCCGCGCTCTCGCTCCTGGAGGAGCAGAGCCTGGGCAGCCTCGGTCTGCGCGAGGTGACCCGCGCGGCGGGAGTGGCGCCGACGGCCTTCTACCGGCACTTCACCGGCATCGAAGAACTGGGGGTCGCCCTGGTGGACGAGGCGTTGGAGAACCTGGAGGAGGGGATCGCCGAGATCTTCGACGGCGCCGGGATCGCGGCCCGACGCATCGACCGGGCAGTGGATCTGATGGCCGGACTCGTCCGCGCGTACCCGGCCCATCTCCGTTTCATCGTCCGCGAACGCCACGGAGGGGTGCGCAGGGTCCGCGAAGCCGTCGCCGGACGACTGGACGGCTTCGCCCGGGACATGGCCGAAAACCTCGCGTCCGACCCGCTCGGCGCCGGGTGGAGCCCCGAGGACCTGCTGATGCTCGCCCGCCTCTACGTCGACCACATGGTGATGACGGCGTCCGCCTACCTGGCGGCGTCCCTGGAGGGCAACGCGTGGGCCGACGTCACCGACACGGCCCGGCGCCAGCTCCGACTGATCCACGCCGGGCGCCTCCACTGGACGGGGGCCGGGCGGGCCGACGGCCCCTGAGCCGCGCGGCCCCGCCGGATCAGTCGCGGTGCAGCAGGCCCATGACCTCCTTGACGAGCACGGCGGCGAGGCCGCTGGCGAACGCGCCGAGCACCCGCCGGAGCAGGCCGGGGCCGCGCGGCCCGGGGCGCCGGGCGGCGCACGTCGGACGCGGACGCGTGCGGGAGCGGGATCGGGGGCGGGGGCTGGGGTGGTGGCGGTGCTTGCGGCGGCTCACGGCTTCCTCCGGAGGTAGGTGCCCCGCGCTCCGCCGGTCCGTCCGTCCGGTCGGCGCGAAGGCTTCCGATATCACGCGGATCACCCTGCCGGGGGCGGAACCTGTGAGCACCGAGGCAGCCGCCGATCTCGGTGTAACTTCCACGGCATGGAAGAACTCCAGGTCGGCCGGTGGGTGCCGGGCACGGCCGAGGACCTCGTGGCAGACGCGCAAGCCCTCGGAATCGAGCGGGTCTCGGCGCGCATGGTCACGGACTGGGTGGAGGTCGGGCTGCTGGCCGCCCCCGACTTCCAGAAGTCCACCCGGCACGGCAGCGACCTCGGGCTCTTCCCCGCCGTCCAGCGCCGGCTCTTCTCCGAGCTGCTCGACGTGCGCAGGCGCTCGCCCCTCGCCCGGATCCCGCACCACGCCCTGATCCCGGTGGTCCTCTTCGTCTGGTTGAACGCCGACACCGTCGTGTCGGTGGCGCAGGCGCGCCGGGCGCTGCGCACCTACGCCCGGACCGCCGGCAGGGCGAACGCCACCCGGCGGCGGGAGGTCGCCCGCCGCGTCGTGGCACAGTTCGCCCATCCCTCGGCCACCCACCAGCAGCGCCGTACCGTCCAACTGCTGGTCGAGGAAGGGGAGAAGAGCGGCAGGCCCGACTGGGCGCGGCTGCACTCCGCGCTCACCGCCGTCTGCTCGCCGTGGCCGACCGCGGGCGTGCCCCTGCTGGAGCGCGGCATCGGCCGCCCGGACGCGCCGCTGACGGTGACCGATTCGATCGTGCTCAGGGTGGCCGCCGAGCGGCTCCGGGCCCGGCTCGGCGGCGAGCAGGTCCCGGAGGAGGACCTGCTGCGCGCGCGCACCGTGCACCGGGCCGATTGGGCGCGGTACGAGGCGGCGCGCGGCCGTCCGCAACCCGAGGGCACGACCTCCGGATTCTTCGCGGTCCCCGAGGGTGCGCAGGAGCGGGCCCAGGAGCAGGTGCACGCCTACACGGGGACCCTCGCGGGAGTGCTGGGGATCATCGCGGCGGTGGCGGCCGCGGCGCGGGCCGCCCGCAACCCCTTCTGAACGGGGCCGCGCCGGGCCCTGCCGCGGGGGTGACCGGCGAGAACCGCGTCCAGCGGCCCCGGGGCGTGCCATGCTCGACACATGGCGGGTGAATCCGGGGTTCCCGACGGCGGCGCGAGCGCGGCACCAGAGGTGTTGGCGCTGGCCAAAGTCGTCTCCAGGCTGCGCGCCGAGGTGGTGGACCTGGAGGGGCTGGCCTCCATGACGGCCGTCGTGGAGCGGGCCAAGGGCGTGCTCATGGCCCGGGAAGGCGTCACGGCCGACACCGCGAACCGGCTGCTGCTGGAGCGCGCCGCGGAACACCGCCGCAGCCTCCTGGAGGAGTGCTGGCTCACCCTGGGCCGCGCGAGCGGCGCGGGCCCGACGGCGCCGCCGGTGCAGCCGGGCCCGGGCGCCGGAGCCGGGCCCGGCGTCCCGCCGGAGCCGGCCCCCTCCCCCTTCGACACCGGCCGCTACGTCGTCGCCGACGGCGGCCGTCCGACCGGGCACCGCACCGTCCTCGCGGCCCTGGCCCGGTCCCTGGCCGACGCCCGCACCCCGATCGAGACCGCCCGGCGGCTTTACGAGGCGCTGGCGGACGCCGAGGACGTCGGCGCGGTGATGATCTACAGCGTGACCACCGCCGGCAGCCTCAAACTGATCGGGCACGCGGGGGTCGAGGACGCGATGGCCGAGCAGTGGAGCCACGTCCCGCCGCTCAGCGGCATCGCCGCGATGGAGGCCATCGGGGCCCGCGAAGCCGTGTGGCTGGAGGACCCGGATCTGGACGCGGCCCGGTACGTGCTGATCGGGGAACCGCCCGAGCGGTGGCCCTCGCGCGCCTGGCTGCCCGTACCCGGGGGCGGGGCGGCGACGGCGGTCGTCGGGTTCTTCCGCACCCGGCGGGGCCCCTTCACGGCCGGTACCCGGACCCTGCTCAGGCGGGCCGTCCGGCTGTGCGGCGGACTCCTGCACGAGGGCGAGGCGCCCCAGGGGAGCCTGCCGCTCCACGCGGACGTCGAAGCGATCCAGACGATCTTCGACGCCATGTCGGGACCGGTCGTCCTGCTCAGCCCGCTGCGCGGGCGGACGGGGGAGGTGGAGGACTACCGGATCGACGCCGCCTCGCCGCAGTCGGTGGACGTCGCGGGGCGCCACGGCAAGGAGCTGGTCGGCCGTCGGGTACTGGAGACCTACCCGACCGTCGCGGGCACCGCGCTGTGGGAGGGGTACCTGGACGCGCTGACCCTGGGCACGGTCTACGAGGGCGAGCCCTTCCTGTACGAGGACGTGAGCGCCGGGGTCCCCGAGCGGTCCACCTACTCGGTGCGCGCCAACAGGCTGGGCGAGCGCCTGGTGGTGACCTGGATCCGGCACGACACCACCGACCGCGAGACGCGTCGGCTGGACGACCTCCAGCGCTTGGGCAACCTCGGCTGGGCGAGCTGGAACCTGCTGACCGACACCATCACCTGGTCCGACCAGGTCTACGCCGTCTTCGGCCGCGATCCCGCCCTGGGGCCCATGCGGTTGGAGGAGCTGCCCGAGCACCTGCTCGCGGAGGACCTGCCCGCGCTGGGCGCGGCCGTACGGCGGCTGCTGGGCGACGGCACGGCCATCGACCAGTACTTCCGGATCGCGGCGCCGGACGGCCTGCGGTACCTGCGGATCGTCGCGGAGGCCCAACGGGACGCGGACGGAAGCCCGTTGGAGGTGCACGGCTTCTTCCAGGACCTGACCGCGCTGCGGGCCGCCGAAATGGCCCTGCGCGAGAGCGAACGCGCCAACCTCGTCCAGCGCGGCACCCTCAAGGCCGAACGCGTGCTGGGGGCCCGGCTCCAGGACACCCTGCTGCCGATGCCCGAGCAGTCGCTGGAGCTGGCCGGTCTGCGCGTCGACGTGGCCTACCTGCCCGCCGACAGCGGTCTGAACGTCGGCGGTGACTGGTACTCCGCGATCGAACTCCCCGACAAGAGCGCGCTGTTCGTCGTCGGAGACGTCGCGGGACACGGACTGGCGGCCGTGGGCACGATGGCCCAACTGCGCTTCACCGCCAAGGGCATGACCATCACCGGATCGCCCCTGCCCGACGTGCTCGCCCGACTCAACGCCCTGCTGCTCCACACCGCCACGGACACCCACAGCGCCACCGCCACCATGGTCATGGGGCGCTACCAGCCCTGGGACCACCGGTTGACCTGGGTGCGGGCGGGCCACCTCCCGCCGCTGCTGATCCGCGACGGCGAGGCCACCTTCCTGCCGCAGCCGCGGGGCACCCTCCTCGGCGCCGCGTTCGGCTCCTCGTACGGGCAGGAGGTGACGGACCTACTGCCCGGCGACCACCTGCTCTTCTACACGGACGGCCTGGTGGAGGAGCCGGGCGAGGACATCGGGGTGGGCCTCGCCCAGCTCGCCGCGACGGCCCTGCGGCTCGTGCGGGAAGGGCGCAGCGGCGCCCTGGCCACCGCTCTCGCGGGCCTGCGGCAAGGGCACCGCGACGACATCTGCGTGCTGGAGATCTACGTTCCCCCGCGTCCCGATCCGACCGGTCCGGCATAGCGGGAGCCGCGGCGGGCAGACGCGCGGGGAGGACCGACGCCGGGCCGTGGTCCCGGGCGCGAAGGAGGACGCCGTCATGGCGGCCGATCGTACGGAGACGGAGGCGGAACGGGCCGACCGCCGCTGGAACGAGACCCTCCAAGAGGTCCGGGTCGCGCAGACCGGTGCGCAGATCCTCTTCGGCTTCCTGCTGAGCGTCGCCTTCATGCCGGGCTTCCACGGGCTCGCCGCCTTCGACCGGACGCTGTACGTCGTCACCGTCACGCTGGGCGCCCTGGCGACCGGGACCCTGATCGCTCCCGTCGCCTACCACCGGATGCTGGCGGGTCGGCACCTCAAGCCGCAACTCGTCGACGCGGCAGGCCATTTGGTCTCCGTGGGCATCGTACTGCTCGCGCTGACCGTCACCTCGGCCGTGCTCCTGCTGCTCCGGGTCGCCACCGCGCACTGGATCGCCTGGCCGCTCACGGGCTTCGTCACGGGCTGGTTCGTCATCTGCTGGCTGCTGCTGCCCTTCCTGCTCCTGCGCAGGAAGGGCAAGGGCGACGGGTGACCCGACGCGGCCGGGACCTGCCGCGTTAGAGGTCCGGATGGCCGGGTAGCCGCGAGCTGCGGTCCCCGCTCCGGGGCCGCCCCGCCGCAACGGACAAGGACCCGACATGTCGAAACCCTCCCTCACCCCGCTCGCATCCGTCGAGCTCGCCGTGGGCGCGTCGTCCACGGTCGTGCTCGTCATCGGCGTGCTCGTCGCGGCGCTGCTCGTCGGCGGCGTGATGCTGGGCATCCGACGCCGTCGGCGCGAACCGGCGCCGCCCCTCCCCGCGGAGCAGCCGCGTCGGCCCGGGAGCGGCGGGCACGCCGAGGGGACGCGCGAGCCCGACGGCGCCGACTTCCCGGCCGACGGCGGTCGGCGCACCGCGCACGAGATGAAGGGCTACGGGAACTTCGGCTCGAAGCCGCAGGACGGGAACCCCTCCGACGAACGGTGACGGACGCCCGCCCGGACGAATGGGACGGGAAGCACGGGGCAGGGGCGCGGTGAGAGGTACGGATGCGGCGGCCAGGAGGACCGGGCGGCGCACGATCCACACCAACCGTGAAGGAGGCCACCATGGCCGACAAGGGAACTGCCGACAAGGCGAAGGGCAAGGCCAAGGAGGCCGCCGGCAAGGTCACCGGCAACGAGCGGCTGACCGCCGAAGGCAAGATCGACCAGGCCGTCGGCGAGACGAAGAAGACCATGTCCGATGCGAAGGACGCCCTCCAGGGCAAGCACCGCAAGGGCTGATCCGACCCCGGACCGCGCACGGGCTCCCCGCCGACCGGCGGGGAGCCCGGCGGCGCGTCCGCGCCGCGCTACCCCAGGACCGGAGCGGGCGTCGGTGCGGACAGCCTGCCGGTGCGCGCGAGCAGCGCGAGGGCCGTGGCGCACACGGCTCCGACCAGGGCCAGCGTGAGCCAGATGAGCGCCGGGTGCCCGGCGGAACGGCTCGCTCCGAGGAGCGCGCCCGTCGCCAGGTTGCCCAGGGTGATCCCGACTCCGCACACGGTGTTGTAGAGGCCGTAGTGGGTGGCGACCCAGCGGTTGCCCGCGAGCGCGACGATGGTGTCCATCTCGAACGGGTAGAGCACCGCCGTGGCGAGCGCCAGCAGCGCGGCGCACGCCACCAGGGGAAGGAGCGCCGCGGCCGTGGCCCAGGCCGGTCCCGCCGGTCGCTCTCCTGGGGTCAGGAGGGGCGGGAGGAAGGCCAGTCCCATCAGGGCCATCCCCGCGGCGAGGCATCGGGCGGGCGGCCAGGTCCGTTTGCACCAGGCGGTGACGCGCAACTGCCCCAGGAGGGCGACCAGGCCGGAGACGACGAAGAGGGTGCTGGTCGCGGCCGTGCCGGAGGCGCCCTTGCCCGTCAGGCGTGCGACCTCCAGCGGCAGGGCCAGGTAGATCTGGAAGGACAGGACGTACGAGCCGCTCATCGCGGTGGCGAACAGCCAGAACGACCTGTTGCGCAGGACGGCGCCGGCCTGCGTGCGCAGGGCGGGCCGGTCCGCGCGCGGCACGGCGGTGTTCCGGGGCAGGTGGCCCAGTTGCAGCAGGGTGAGCGCGGCGAAGACGGCCGAGGCGACCGCGCAGGTCAGGGGGAAGGAGACCGAGGTCAGCGCGAGCCCGACGAGCGGGCCGAGCAGGATGCCGCCCTGGTAGAAGACGTTGAACAGGGCGAAGGCGTCCACCCTCCGCTCGCCCGCTTCCGAGGCGAGGTAGGCGCGGACCGCCGGGTTGAACAGGGCGCCGGCCAGCCCCGTGGCGGCGGACGCGGCGAGCAGGGCGGGCAGGGTGTCGGCGAAGGCGAGCGCCGCGAAGCCGACCGTGCGCAGGGTGCAACCGGCGACGATGAGGGGCTTGAAGCCGAGCCGGTCCGCCAGCATGCCGCCGATCAGGAACATGCCCTGCTGGGAGAGGTTGCGCACGCCCAGGATCAGGCCGACCGCCCACGCGGCCAGCGCCAGGCCGCCGGAGAGGTGGGCGGCCAGGTAGGGCATCAGCATGTAGAAGCCCAGATTGATGGACAGCTGGTTGACGAGCAGCAGTCGCACGGTGCTGTCGAAGGAGCGGTACTGCGTCCAGGTCTCCTTCACCGGACCGCTCCCGCCGGAGGGGCGCCGATGGCGGGCGCGGGGTCGACGACACGGGCGCACCGCGTCCACCGGGTGATCTCACCGGCGTGGGGCGAGTCGACGGTGTCGGGGCCGTCGGGCGGCGTGACGTCCAGGATCTGGTGGGCGCGGCAGTACGCGTCGTTGAAGACGGTGTCGAAGTACCGGTGGGGTCCGTCCGGGAACACCGCCGCGATCCGGGTGCCCTCGGGCTGGGTGCGGGCGAGCCAGCCGGCGGCCAGTGCCACGGCTCCGACGCTCCAACCGCCCGTCGCGAACTGCCGCTCCGCGAGCTGTCGAGCGGCCCACACCGCCTCGCCCGGGGCGACCCAGTGCACCTCCGAGAAGGCCGGGTAGTCCACGTTGCGGGGGTAGACGGAGGAACCGAGGCCGCGCATCAGGCGGGGGCGGGCGGGCTGGCCGAAGATGGTCGAGCCGATCGTGTCGACACCGACGAGCCGCAGCGCGGGATGGGACGCGCGCAGTCCGCGGGCGATGCCGGCGGAGTGCCCGCCCGTACCGACCGCGCACACCAGGACGTCGACCTTCCCCAGCTGACCGGTCAACTCGTGCGCGAGGGGCAGGTAGGCGGCGGCGTTGTCGGGGTTGTCGTACTGGTCGGGGCACCAGGCGCCGGGGTAGCGGGCGAGCAGCTCGGCCACCTTCGACCGACGGGCCTCCTGCCAGCCGCCGTGGGGGTGCGGCTCGTCGACGACGTGGAGGCGGGCGCCGTGCGCGGTGAGCATCCGCTCCATGATCGGCTCCATGCCCGGGTCGGTGACCAGGTGTACGGGGTGCCCGTGGAGCACCCCCGCCAGGGCCAGGCCGAGGCCGAGGGTGCCGGAGGTGGACTCGACGATCGGGGCGCCGGGGCGCAGGGTGCCCCGCTCGTGGGCCCTGTCGACCATGTAGAGCGCGGAACGGTCCTTGATGCCACCGGGGTTGAATCCTTCGAGCTTGGCCCAGAAGCCGCGCGGCGACGGCGCGAACGGCTCGTCGATGAAGAGCACGGGGGTGTTCCCGACGGCCTGGAGCACGCTGCGGGGCGCGGGAGCCGAGGAGGGGGATGCGGACGAGGACGAGAACAGTTCGGTCATGACGGTGTGTCCTTCGTGCGGCACGGCGTGGCCGGGCTCCGCCGGGTGGAGGCGGCCGGGCGTCAGCCGGTGCGGGGGCGAGCGGGCGCGGAGGGACGTCCCGGGTCGCGGCGCACGGAAGGCCGCCCGGGGTGTCCGGGCCGACTCAGGTCCTGCTGACGCACGCCCTGCACAGCAGATCGCGCCCGGACCCCGCGGAAGGGGCCGTCGACCTGCCGGTGGCGTCGAAGGGCGGACGGAAGGCGACGGAGTCCACGGGGGAGGGCGGGAGCTCGGACGCCGGGTCGGCGGTGCGGCGCTGCGGCAGTTGGACCGCCGAGTGCTCGTCGCCGCGCACGCACGGGCGGTCCCCGTCCGGGCAGCCGCCGGCGGGATCGAGCGCCGCGGGGGCGGCCGCGGCGCTCGCCGCGGTGGTCGCCGCGGTGGGGACAGGGGACCGGTGGTGGCCGCCGCTGTCGCACACGCTGAAGAACAGCGCGACCAGGGCGGCCGTCACGAGGACGGCCACCCAGCCGCCGTTGCGGCGACGGGCACGGGACGACAGCGGATTCCACACAGTGACCGGCACGCTACCCTGCGTGTCGATCCGGTGCGTGTGTGTCGCGCCCGGCGGCGGAGCCCGCTTCCGGCCGGTCGCCGTCCCGTCGTCACCGTGCCACCAGGGGCGGGCCGGGGGGTGCGGCGGCCGCGATCCGAGGCTCGCGACGCGGCGGCGGTTTCACCGGTTGGAGTGAATCTCCTCCTCCGGATCGCGGGTGGGCAGGACGAGATCCGGACTCACGGCGTCGGGGCGCTGTTGAGGGCGTCGGCGAGGGTCTGCGGGGTCCGAGTGGAGAGGAAGAGGTAGGGGGTCGGGTCGTCCGGGTCGGTGTTCTCGATCCGGACCGCGGTGGTGATGAAGCTCCGCATCAGCTCGTGGGCGCGCAGATCGGCCTTGTAGGTGCGCCAGGCGCGCGCCTCCTCGCCTTCGAGGACTTCGGCGCGGCCGAGTGCGGCGAGCGGGATCCGGGCCTGGTCGGCGACGAGGGAGTCGTGGGTGACCCGGATGCGGGACGATCCCTGGGCGCTGACCCACATGCAGGCGATCAGCGTCCCCGCGGCGAACCCGCCGAGTGCGGCGAGCCCGCCCAACGGCAGGACGATGAGGGCCATGGCGAGGCCCACGCCGACGGCGATGAGCCACCAGGCGCGGGGTGCGGTCAGCCGCTCGTCGTAGGCGAGCGGTGCGGGGGAGGTCATGGGGCGTTCCTCGGGGAGTCGGCGGGGCGGGTCACAGGGGCGGGAAGGCGCCGAGGCGCCGTCGGTGGGAGAGGGCGGAACCGGAGCGCGGGTCGTGGTCGTGGTCGCGGCCGCGCGTCGCGGCGGGCGCCCGTCCGGTGCTGTCATCGGGCGAGCCGTTCGTCGATGAGCGCCTTGAACGCCTCGTACGTGGGCGGGGTCCGGACGCGCTCGGCGTCCAGGAAGAACGTGGGCGTGCCCTGGACGGCCAGCCCCATGCCGTCGCGCTGGTCCGCACGGACCCGGTCCTCGGTGGCCGGGTCCGCGACCGCCGCGTCGTACCGCAACATGTCGAGGCCGAGCCGCTCGGCGTAGGAACGGAAGACGTGGGCCCGGGAGTCCTTCGACTCGCCCCACTCCTTCTGGGTGGCGAACATCGTGCGGTACATGTCCTCGAACCTGTCCTGCCGCGCCGCGGCCTCCACGGCCACCGCGGCCGTGCGGCTGTTGCGGTGGCCGGGCATGGGGAAGTAGCGGACGACGAAGGTGACGCGGTCGCCGTACTCCTGGCGCAGCCTCTCGACCGTCGGTTGCACCGCGCCGCAGGCCTCGCACTCGAAGTCGAGGAACTCCGTCACGGTCAGCTCGCTCTGCCGCGGACCGGTGAGGCGGTGGCTGTCGGCGCGCACGGCGCGCGCGTCGCCCGGCGCCGGTGGGGACGCCGCCGCGGATGCGGAATCCTCCGGCCTCAGCAGGAGGAAGGTGGCGAGGGCCGCGGCGAGGGTCGCCAGGATGACGGCGACGGCGAACAGGTTCTTCTTGAGCTTCATGAGGACGGGGTCTCTCTGTGTTCCCCGGACCAGCCGGGGCGAGGACGCCGACGTCCGCGAACGGCCCCGTCCCCCACCCGATCGTCAGGGCAGGCGGAGTCCTCCGCCGGGCGTCGGCCCGGTCAGCGGGAGAAGGGCGTGCCACAGCGCGGCACGCCGGGACCGGGGCGGCGCCCGGCCCGCGTGGGCCCGTGCCACCAGGGCGGAGGGCGGCATCTCGTCGCTCTGCCGCGCACGCGGGTCCGTCTTCGGCCCGGTGCCGGTGTGGGGCCGGGGCCAGACGAACGACAGCAGCCGGGCCAGTGCCTCCAGGACCGGCCTGCCGCGCCACAGCAGCAGCTCGCTCAGGCCGAACAACTGCGCGGCGACGACCAGCATGACCCCGTGTCCCGCGAGGAAGACCTCGGGCGGGATGCCGGACGCCGACGCGTGTTCGAGCAGGGCCGTCGGTCCGCGGCCCGCCTCGGCCGCCGCGGCGCAGGCGCCGGGTACCGAGTAGGCCGCGTGGTAGGCCAGTTGGGCGCAGGCGAGCGCCGCGACGAGCTGGGTGTCGGAGAGCCGGCGCCGGGTCAGGAACACCGCGGCGGGCACCGTCACCGCCGCCATCCCCAGCAGTACGACCCAGCGGGGCGCGTGTCCCCGCGCCAGCAGGTGGCCCGCGAGCGGCAGCAGGACGCACAGTGCGGCGAGCGCACCGGCGCGCAGGCCCCGCAGCACCCCGTGCGTCGGCGACGGCGGCCGTGACGAGGGGGTGGCGGACATGCGGGTCGCACTCTCCAGGAGGATCCGTCGGGGCGGCCCGCGGGTGGTGCGGGGGTCCGGGGCGCTTGGCAGCGTATCCCGGCGGCCGCGGAGCGCCCGCACCAGGCCCCCGGGCACGGATCCCGCGGGCGCACCGGCCCCCGACATGCCGGAAGGGGCCCTCGGTCCGTGCCGAGGGCCCCTTCCGAAGGGTGGGATCAGACCGCCGACGCGGACAGCCGCTCGGAGGCAGCGGCGGCTTCGGAGGAACCGTCCCGGGCCTGCAGGACCCGGGTGGCGAGGGCTCCGAAGACGAGCGCGAACGTGGTCCACAGCACGACCTGGACCGTGAGCGACGCCAGCCGGAATTCCCAGAGCAGCGCCGCGGGGAAGGTCTCCCGGACCGCGTCGCCGTTCGACGGCAGGAAGACGAAGGCGAGTGCCACGGCCGCGGCGAAGCCGAGTCCCGCGACCACGGAGGCGTTCCAGTTGCCCAGGCGCGGCGCGAGCCGACGTCCGGCGATCACCGCTCCGAGCCCGAGGAGGACGCTCAGCAGGATCATCAGGAAGAACAGCGTGGTGCGCTCGCCGATGGTGTCGGGGTTGCCGACGGCCGGCGGCGTCGCGGGGTACTTGAGGAACGGCACCAGGTAGACGGTGGTGAACACCCCGGCCGCGGTGAGGGCGGCGGTCGCCCGCGCGCTGAACTTCCCGAGTCGGCCGAGCGCCAGGCTGAAGGCCAGCGAGGCTATGCCGCCGAGGGCCACGCCGTAGACGAGTACGCCCGTGGCCAGGCCGAAGGTGGACTGCACCGGTCGGCTGACCAGTTCTTCCTCCTCCTCGGCCGGGGCCGCGGGAGCGGCGGCGGGGCCGCCACCGTGCTGGTGCCCGGCGGCCGGTGCGGCCGGTGCGGCGGGTTCGGCCTGCTCCAGGGCGATCGACGACCGTACGGACGGCTCCCCGATCACGTAGGCGAAGGCGAAGGCGAGGACGCCCGCGACGAGGCCCGCGATCATGCCGCGGACGAGGAGGCGTCTGACAGTTGCTGCGTGCATGGGATCGACGTCCTCCTGATTCAGTGGCAGGGGAAGCCGAGGAGGTGACGGCCGTCGTGTACCCACTCGTGCACGCCCTCACCGGCGAAGACGGCGGTGGCACCCTGTTCGGCGCCGACGAAGTACAGCGCCACGACCATGAGGAGGCCTACGAAGACGGCCCAGGGGAGTACGGCGCGGACCGGCAGGGGAGCGTCGCCACCAGTGGTGGTGACGGGGGCGGAAAGGGTGGACTGAGCCATGGCGGCAGGACCTCCTGGGGAACACGCGTCCCGATGTGGTGGAGCTAAGGACGACGGCCCTCGGGTCTGACTCGCCGACACCGACCGCGAAGAGGCGGAGGTGAGCGGCTACACAGTGGCGCGACCGTGCCGGATTCTCACCGGGCTTCCGTCCTGCCGTCGTTATGTCGCAGCGAAACCTACCCCGTACATGTCACGGCACCAAGTGCGGCCTCCGGGCTGGGACGACCTGCGGGGAAATCCTCGGATCCTGGCCCGCGCCGGCCCGCTAGCCTGGGGAAATGCTCACAGAAGTGATCGCGACCCGCTACGTCACGCCCCTGCGTGAGGGCGGCTCGCTGCCGGGGATCGTCGAGGCCGACGATCTCGGCACATACGTCATGAAGTTCACCGGAGCCGGCCAGGGCCGCAAGACCCTGGTCGCCGAGGTCGTCTGCGGGCGCCTGGCCCAGCGGCTGGGGCTGCGCGTCCCGCCGCTGGTGCAGATGCAGCTCGACCCCGTCATCGGGCTCGGCGAGCCCGACCAGGAGGTCCAGGAGCTGCTCAAGGCCAGCGGTGGACTCAACCTCGGGATGGACTACCTGCCCGGGTCGATCGGCTTCGACCCGCTGGCCTACCAGGTGGATCCGGCCGAGGCGGGCCGCGTCGTCTGGTTCGACGCCCTGATCAACAACGTCGACCGGTCCTGGCGCAACCCGAACATGCTGGTCTGGCACGGGGACCTGTGGCTCATCGACCACGGCGCCACGATGATCTGGCACCACAACTGGCCGACCGCGGCCGCCGCGGCGGCCAAGCCGTACAACGCCTCCGACCACGTCCTGGCCCCGGTCGGCCCGGACATCGCGGCCGCCGCCGCCGAGCTGGCCCCCCTCGTCACGCGGGAGCTGCTCACCGAGGTCGCGGCCGACGTCCCGGACGAGTGGCTGGTCGACGAGCCGGGCTTCGAGTCCACCGACGCCGTGCGCCGCGCCTACGTGGACGCCCTGCTGCCGCGCGCCGCGACGATCCACGAGCGGATCACCATGGAGGCCGAGGTGAAGGTGCGCAGCGGGCCGCCCGGCTGGCTCGCCGAACGCCTCGCCCCCCAGCCCCACGACAAGAAGAGCGACAGCCGGTGACCGAGCGGTACGTGTTCGAATACGCGCTGGTGCGCGTGGTGCCCCGGATGGAGCGCGGGGAGTGCTTCAACGCCGGGGTCGTCCTCTACTGCCGGGCGCACTCGTACGTCGCCGCGCGCGTCCACCTGGACGAGGCGAAGCTCCTCGCCCTGGACCCGGAGGCCGACGTGGCCGGGGTGCGGGCCGCCCTGCGCGGGGTCGCGGGCGTGTGCGCGGGCGGGGACGCCGCCGGGCAGGCCGCGGGCGACGACGCCGGGCGGCGCTTCCGCTGGCTCATCGCCCCGCGCAGCACCGTCGTGCAGCCCGGGCCGGTGCACACCGGGCTGACGGCCGACCCGGAGGCCGAGCTGGCCCGGCTGCTGGAGCTGCTGGTGCGCTGACCGCGGCCGGTGGGTTTCCGGTCACGGCGCCGGGAGCCCCGGCGCCCGGTGGCGTTGACACCGGGTGCCGGGGCTCCTAGCGTCTCTTCAGCCGAAGCTACTAAGCGGTTGCTCACCCAGGGGGGCGCCGCCGACAGGGCATCCCCAGCGCGAGGAGAACCAGCATGTCCACCACCGAGCAGCGCGTCGCCATCGTCACCGGGGCGGCCCGGGGCATCGGCGCGGCCACCGCCGTGCGCCTGGCCGCGGAGGGCCGCGCCGTCGCCGTCCTCGACCTCGACGAGGACTCCTGCAAGGACACCGTCGAGGCGATCACCGCCGCCGGCGGCAAGGCCGTCGCGATCGGCTGCGACGTGTCGGACAGCGCCCAGGTGGAGGCGGCGGTGGAGCGGGTCGCGAGCACGCTCGGCGCGCCGACCGTCCTGGTCAACAACGCGGGCGTGCTCCGCGACAACCTGCTCTTCAAGATGAGCGACACCGACTGGGACACCGTCATGAACGTGCACCTGCGCGGTGCGTTCCTGATGTCCCGCGCCTGTCAGAAGTACATGGTGGAGGCCAAGTTCGGCCGCATCGTCAACCTCTCCAGCAGCTCGGCCCTGGGCAACCGCGGCCAGGCCAACTACGCGGCGGCCAAGGCGGGCCTGCAGGGCTTCACCAAGACGCTGGCCTTCGAGCTCGGCAAGTTCGGCGTCACGGCCAACGCCGTGGCCCCCGGGTTCATCGTCACCGAGATGACCGCGCAGACGGCCGCCCGCATCGGCATGGGCTTCGAGGAGTTCCAGGCCGCCGCCGCCACCCAGATCCCCGTGCAGCGCGTCGGTCGTCCCGAGGACATCGCCAACGCGATCGCCTTCTTCACCGGCGAGGCCGCGGGCTTCGTCTCGGGCCAGGTCATGTACGTGGCCGGCGGCCCCCTCAACTGACGAGAGGCAGGGCGCACGTCATGACGTACAACGGCATCGACAGCGGCAAGGTCGCGCTGATCACCGGAGCCAGCCGGGGCATCGGCTACGGCGTCGCGGAGGCCCTGGTCGCCCGCGGCGACCGGGTCTGCATCACCGGCCGCAACGAGGACACCCTCAAGGAGGCCGTCGAGCGGCTCGGCGCCGACCGGGTGATCGGGGTCGCGGGCAAGGCGCACGACGAGGAGCACCAGGCGGTCGCCGTCGAGCGCGCGATGGAGGCGTTCGGCCGGGTCGACTTCCTCGTGAACAACGCGGGCACCAATCCGGTCTTCGGACCGATCGCGGACCTGGACCTCGGGGTCGCCCGCAAGGTCTTCGAGACGAACGTGATCTCGGCGCTCGGCTTCGCCCAGCGGACCTGGCACGCCTGGCAGAAGGACAACGGCGGCGCGATCGTGAACATCGCCTCCATCGCGGGCGTCTCCGCCTCGCCCTTCATCGGGGCGTACGGGATGAGCAAGGCCGCGATGATCAACCTGACCCTCCAGCTCGCCCACGAGATGGCCCCCGGGGTCCGGGTGAACGCCATCGCTCCGGCGGTGGTCAAGACGAAGTTCGCGCAGGCCCTCTACGAGGGGCGCGAGCAGGAGGCGGCGGCGGCCTATCCGCTCGGTCGGCTCGGCGTGCCCTCGGACATCGGCGGCGCCGCCGCATTCCTCACCTCGGCTCAAGCGGAATGGATTACCGGGCAGACTCTGGTCGTCGACGGAGGAATTTTTCTGAATGCCGGAGTCGGCTGACCGATAACCGGACGGTTGTGCTCCCAGCCGGGTGGTAAATGCATATCGAATATGCACGGAACCGGTCAAGTGCCCCACGGAACCTCCTTATTGGATCCGTGGGGCGCTGCGGTAGGGTCTGCCGCACCCCTGGCCGATCGAGGAGCGTGCACGTGTTCAACCGGACCAGATGCTTGCAGATCACTGCGGCCCTTGCGTCCATATCCCTGCTCGCCGGCTGCGGGCTGATTTCGGATTCGAGCGCAGATCAGACAAAAAGAATCGTCGTGGGTACGACGAGCGCGCCGAGCACCCTTGATCCAGCGGCGGCCTGGGACGGCTCATGGGAGCTTTACCGGAACGTTTATCAGACACTCCTGGCATTTCCCACGGGAAGTACCAAACCGCAGCCCGACGCCGCGCAGAGCTGCGAGTTCACCGACTCCGCCAACGAGGCCTACCGCTGCACCCTGCGCAAGGGCCTGAAGTTCTCCGATGGCGAGGCGCTCGACTCCAAGGCCGTCAAGCACTCCCTCGACCGGATCCGCAAGATCGGTTCCAAGGTCGGCCCCAAGGACCTCTTCGGCAGCCTCGACCGCATCGAGACCCCGGACCCGCTGACGGTCGTCTTCCAGCTGAAGACCCCCGACGCGACCTTCCCCTTCGTGCTCGGCTCGCCCGCCGCCTCGCTCGTGGCCCCCAACGAGTACCCGGCCGACAAGGTCCGCAAGGACGGCAAGGTCACCGGCTCCGGGCCCTACGTCCTCGACTCCTACAAGGAGGGCTCCGAGGCGGTCCTGACGAGCTACGGCAACTACCAGGGCTTCGCGCAGAGCAAGAACAACGGCGTGACCATCCGCTACTTCCCGGACTCCAAGAAGATGGTCGCGGCGCTCAAGGACAAGGAGATCGACGCGACCTACCGCGGCCTCTCCGCGGACGAGATCAAGGACCTGCAGAGCCCCGCCTCGCACGCCGCGGGCATCCAGGTCGTCGACAACGTCGGCGCCGAGATCCGCTACCTGGTCTTCAACCCGAAGGACCCGGCGGTCGCCAAGCTCCCCGTCCGCGAGGCCATCGCCCAGGTCGTCGACCGCGGAGCGCTCGTCGCCAAGGTCTACCAGGGCACCGCGGAGCCGCTGTACTCGATGGTCCCCAAGGGCGTCGTGGGCCACAAGACGCCCTTCTACGACCGCTTCGGCCAGCCGGACGTCGACAAGGCCAAGAAGCTCCTCCAGAAGGCGGACATCGCGACGCCGGTGCCGCTCACCTTCTGGTACACCACCGACCGCTACGGCTCCTCCACCGCGCCGGAGTTCGCCGAGCTCAAGCGCCAGCTGGACGCGAGCGGACTCTTCAACATCACCCTGCGCGGCAAGCCCTGGAAGGAGTTCCAGGAGGGCTACAAGGGCGGCGAGTACCCGGTCTTCGGCCGCGGCTGGTTCCCCGACTTCCCGGACCCCGACAACTTCATCGCGCCGTTCGTCGGCAAGGAGAACGCGGTCGGCACCCCCTACGAGAACCCCGAGATCCTCACCGACCTGCTCCCCAAGTCCCGGCGCGAGAGCGACCGCTCGGCGGTCACGCGCGAGTTCGAGCGGGCGCAGCAGATCTTCTCCGAGGACGTCCGGCTGCTGCCGCTGTGGCAGGGCAAGCTGTACGTCGCCGCGCGCGACGACATCGCCGGCGGGGAGCGGGCGCTGGACCCGCAGACCGCCATGCAGATGTGGGAACTGTCCCGCAAGACCAGCTGGTAGCGGGGGAACGGGGCGGCCGGGTCCGTTGTCAGTGGGTGCCGGTAGGTTCTGGAGCAGTTGCACGAACGCGTACCGGAGGTTGTCGACGTGACCCAGCTGCTGCCCGAGTCCTGGCTGCCCGTCCTCGGTGAGGAACTGGACAAGCCCTACTTCAGCGAACTCCTGGAGTTCGTGGAGAAGGAGCGGGCCGACGGACCGGTCTACCCGCCGCGCGAGCAGGTCTTCGCGGCACTGGAGGCCACGCCCTTCGACCAGGTGAAGGTGCTGGTCCTCGGCCAGGACCCCTACCACGGCGCCGGCCAGGGCCACGGGCTGTGCTTCTCGGTACAGCCCGGCGTGCGGACCCCGCCCTCCCTGCGCAACATCTACAAGGAGATGAAGGAGGAGCTGGGCCTGCCCGTCCCGGACAACGGCTACCTGATGCCGTGGGCCGAGCAGGGCGTCCTGCTGCTCAACGCGGTGCTGACCGTCCGCGAGGCGGAGCCCAACTCGCACAAGGGCAAGGGCTGGGAGAAGTTCACCGACGCGGTGATCCGCGCGGTCGCCGCCCGGCCCGACCCGGCCGTCTTCGTCCTGTGGGGGGCCTACGCGCAGAAGAAGCTCCCGCTGATCGACGAGGAGCGCCACGTGGTCGTCAAGGGCGCCCACCCCTCGCCGCTGTCGGCGAAGAAGTTCTTCGGCTCCCGCCCCTTCACGCAGATCGACGAGGCCGTCGCCGCCCAGGGCCATGAGCCGATCGACTGGCGGATCCCGAACCTGGGCTGACGTCCGACCGCGCCTCGGCGCCATTGCGGCCCGATCCGGCTAGCTTCTGGATGATCGGACCGCCGCGGGTCCGACGAGGAAGCCGGAGGCCGCATTGACCGAGCAGCAGCAGGAGGCGTCGGAGGACGCCGTCATGACCAGGATCGGCCAGGCCATCATCCTGCTGCACGCCGGAGACCGGGAAGAGGCGCGCAATCGTCTCGGTGACATCTGGAACGAGATCGGCGAGGAGGGCCCCGCCCTCCACCGCTGCACCCTCGCGCACTACATGGCCGACGCCCAGGACGACCCGGCCGACGAACTCGCCTGGGACCTGCGGGCGCTGAACGCCGCCGACGGACTGCGGCAGGAGCCCATCACCCTGCCCCTGCCGCAGCCGCACGCGGCCGTGCGGGTCTTCTACCCGTCCCTGCACCTGAACCTGGCGGCCGACTACGTCAAGCTGAGCCGCCCCGAGGCGGCCCGGATCCACCTGGCCCGGGCCAGGGCGGCCACCGGCGCGCTCGCCGACGACGGGTACGGGGACGGCGTACGGGCGGCCATCTCGCGGCTCGAACTGCGCCTGGGGACGGGACCGGACGCGGATCCCCGCGCCACCCCCTTCCCCGGCCAGCAGTAGCTCCCGCGGCGGATCAACCGCCGTGGACGCCCCCACAGATCCTGGCCTCCGGACTGTCCGGCTGCCAGCCGCCGTGCCTGCGGCCCAGCGCGCACACGTCGGCGGGCCGCACCGGCAGGGCGGGCATCAGCTGCCGCTCCAACTCCGCCTGCGGCCCCTGCTCCGCGCCGCCGTGCCCGTGCCCGCGCCCGTGGTGGCGCACGGCGGGCCCCGACGGCGGCCGGACCGGCTCCGGAATGTCCGGCACCGGGGGCGCCGCGTCCGCGGGCCCCGGCTCCGGCCGGGCCGCACCGCCCGGGGCGCTCCGCTGCGCCGCGCCGCCGCCCGAGGTGGTCTGCGGCTGCCCGCGCCCGGCCGGGACGGCCTTGAGCGCCTCCAGGGCGGGGGCCATGACGACCACCGGCGCGGCCCCCGGGCCGCCGTGCGGATCGTGCTGCCGGTGCGGGGGCGGCGGCTCGGCGGACGCGGCCCCGGCGGGCTGCGGCGCGTGGGGGCTCACGCTCACGCAGCCGGAAACGGCCGAGACCGCACAGGCGACTCCGAGGAGCAGTTTTGTCGTGGTTCGGGTTGGATGCACCCGCGCAACTCTGCTGTGTGAACACCCGGTTGCGAAAACCCGCGGGCCATATTCACCCCGCACGGGTGACAGCTACTGGCCGGTTGCCACTCGGCCGCGCCGCCTTGTCACTCGCCCGTCGCCCCGTCGATGTGCTCCCGCAACAGGTCGGCGTGCCCGTTGTGGCGCGCGTACTCCTCGATCATGTGGGTGTAGACCCAGCGCAGGTTGAAGTGTTCGCCGCTGCGGCTGCTGCGCCCGATCGACACCTCGTCCAGCGAACGGCCCGCCACCGCCTGCCGCGCGCGCTCGATCTCCTCGCGCCAGATCTGCTCGGCCTCGTCCCAGGTGTCCTCCTCGGTGAGGTGGAACTCGGCGTCCGGGTCCTCCTCGGTGCAGTAGAGGTCCTCCAGGTCCTCGCCCAGGGTGATCTCGCGGAACCAGTACCGCTCCACCTCCGACATGTGGCGTACGAGCCCCAGCAGGCTCAGTCCGGACGGCTCCAGCGGGGTCCGCCGCAACTGCTCGTCGGTCAGGCCCGCGCACTTCCAGGCCAGGGTGGCCCGGTGGAAGTCGAGCCACCCGTCCAGCATGTCCCGCTCGTTGGCGGTGGTGGACGGTTCGGTGCGGTCGGTCGTAGGAGTGCTCATGATCCGATACTGGCCGACGGGGGCCCCTCCCACCAGGTATTAAGCTGCGGGCGGTACTGGACGGAACGAACGAGGAGGAACCCCGTGAAGGTCGGATGCATCGGACTCGGTGACATCGCCCAGAAGGCGTACCTGCCCGTCCTCACCGCGCGCCCGGAGGTCGAACTCCACCTGCAGACCCGCACGCCGGCCACCTTGGACCGGATCGGCGCCCTGCACCACGTCCCGGCGGAGCGCCGCCACACCGACCTCGACGACCTGCTCGCGCAGGGCCTCGACGCCGCCTTCGTGCACGCCCCGACCGCCGTCCACCCCGAGATCGTGGCGCGGCTCCTGGAGGCCGGGGTCGCGACGTACGTGGACAAGCCGCTCGCCTACGAGTTGGCCGCCTCCCGGCACCTGGTCGAGCTCGCCGAGGAGCGCGGCGTCTCCCTGGCGGTCGGCTTCAACCGCCGGCACGCGCCCGGCTACGTGCAGTGCGCCGACCACCCGCGCGAGCTGATCCTGATGCAGAAGAACCGGGTCGGCCTGCCCGAGGACCCCCGCACCCTGGTCCTGGACGACTTCATCCACGTCGTGGACACCCTGCGCTTCCTGCTGCCGGGCGAGGCCGACCACGTCGACGTACGGGCCGTGGTCCGCGAGGGCCTCATGCACCAGGTGGTGCTCCAGCTCTCCGGCGCCGGTTTCACCGCGCTCGGCATCATGAACCGCCTCTCCGGCTCCACCGAGGAGGTCCTGGAGGTCTCCGGACAGGACACCAAGCGGCAGGTGGTCAATCTGGCGGAGATCATCGACCACAAGGGCCAGCCCACCACGCGGCGGCGCGGGGACTGGGTGCCGGTCGCCCGCCAGCGCGGCATCGAACAGGTCGTGGACGCCTTCCTGGAAGCCGTCGCGGCGGGCCGGACGCTCAGCGCCCGCGACGCCCTGCTCACCCACGAGCTGTGCGAGCGCGTGGTCAGCTCGGCTCTGGAACAGGCCTCCTGAGCGCGCCGCCGCGCACCGCGCGCACGCCCTCGCCCGCGCAGTACACCGCCAGCGCGCCGAGGGCCGCGGCCACCGGCCAGTCGCCGAAGCGCACGTAGAGGGTGGTGCCCCGGGCCAGCGGCACCTCGTACACCTGCGCCGCGGAGGCGGAGCCCGGCAGCGGCGGGCCGACGGGCTCGCCCGACGGGCCGTGCACCTCGCTGATGCCGGTCAAGGTGGCGTGC
This sequence comes from Streptomyces sp. NPDC059917, assembly GCF_042730635.1. Lineage (NCBI taxonomy): Bacteria > Bacillati > Actinomycetota > Actinomycetes > Kitasatosporales > Streptomycetaceae > Streptomyces > Streptomyces sp. NPDC059917. Next base: position 32,846 of record NZ_JBHWLC010000029.1, on the reverse strand, counting down.
ACCGTCGGCCGGCCGTTCTCGGCGGCGCGCAGCGCCCCCAGCGAGGCGTGCTGCGCCGGGGCCCAACTGCCCTGGAAGGTGGCGGTCGAGGACTGGTCGACCAGCAGGGCGGCGCCCTCGCGGGTGAGGTGGCGGCTCATGTCGGGGAACGCCGACTCGAAGCAGACCAGCGGCCCGATCCGGACCCCCGCCGCCCCCGCGGTCGGGCCGGGCAGCTCCATCACCACCGGGGCGCTGCCCGGACGCCGGTTCTCCGTGGCGGCCTTGCCCGCCGAGGTCGCCCAGCCGAGCAGCGACCGCGCCGGTACGTACTCGCCGAAGGGGACCAGCCGCATCTTGTCGTAGCGCTCGCCGGTCGGCCCCCGCGGACCCACCAGCACCGCGCTCTTGTAGATGCCGGGCGGGCTGCCGCTCCCGTCGGCGGTGCGCCGCGCGTCCACATTGACCAGCAGGGGCGCCCCGACCCGCGCCGACAGGTCCGCGAGCCGCCGGGCCAGGTCGGGCCGCGCGGTCAGGTCGGCGCCGACGCTGCTCTCGCCCCACACCACCAGGTCGAGGCGCCGCCCGACCAGTTGGCGGGTCAGCCGCTCGCCGGTGGCGAACCGCTGCTCGACGCCCGCGGCGGCCCCCTGCGGGCCGATCTGCACGACGGCCACCCGCAGCTGACCGGCGGGCGTCGGCCCGGGCAGCCACAGCCACACCGCGCCGGTGAGCAGCGCGCACCCGCTCACCCCGGCCGCCGCCGGGATCCGCGCGGCGGGCGCCGCGACCAGCAGCACCAGCGCGCAGTTCACCGCGACGATCAGCAGGCTGAGCAGCCACACCCCGCCCACGGAGGCCAGCCGCAGCGCCGGCGCCACCTGCCACTGGCTCGCCCCGAGCAGCCCCCACGGCCCGCCGAGCCCCTGCCACGACCGCAGCAGCTCCGACAGCAACCAGCCCGCCGGTACGAGGACCAGCGCGGCGCTCGCCCGCCCCGCGGCCACGGCTCCGCCGAGCAGCCGCCGGACCAGCAGCCCCCAGGGGATCCACAGCACGCCGAGCAGCGCGGCCAGCGGGAAGAGGAACACGTGCAGGCTGGGCAGCAGCCAGTGGTGGACGGCCAGGATGAAGCCGGCGCCCCCGAGCCACCCCACCAGGGCGGCCCGCCGCCCGGTCGGCGCCGCGCGCAGCAACAGCATCCAGGGCACCAGGGCCACGTACGCGAACCACCAGAGCGCGGGCGCGGGGAAGGACAGTGCGGGCAGTGCCCCGGCCGGTACGGCGGCCGGCGCGTGCCACCACCGGGGCCGGTCGGTCAGCATGGCGCGCCTCCGCTTCCAGTGTGCGGCCGCCGGTCCCGGGTGGACAGGCGGGCAGCCGTATCAGGCGGACAGGTGGCGCCACTTCTCGTGCACCGTGACGCCGGTCAGGCGCCACCCGTCGCGGGTGCGGGCGAGCACGAAGGTGTAGCGCCCGGCGGCCACGAAGTTCGGCGCGGTGCTGCCGGGATCGGATCCTTCCCCGGCCAACCGCATCGGATTCAGGAAGTCCGCCTTCACTTCGGCGCGGTCACCGGCCGAGCCGTCCAGGGTCTCCAGGTCGATCCGCCGGTTGACGATCAGGTGCTGGCGCACGGGGAAGAGCCGCATCGTCTCCTCCAGCCACGCCGCGACCTCCTGGACCGGCCCCTCGATCCCGCCCGCCGAGCTGTAGTCCACCCGCCCCGCCGCGGTGAACAGGGCCCGGTACGCCGCCCAGTCGCCGTCGTCCACGGCCACCGCGTACCCGGTCACCACGTCGTCGATCGCCAGCCGGTCCATCACGGTCGCGAGTTCCACACGCTGCGTCATCGGGTCAGTGTGGGACAGCGGGCCCGCGAGTCCAAGGGGCGCGGCGCCCCCGGATCCGCGGGCGGGCCGCTCAGTGTCCGGAACGCGCCTCCCGCTGCCTGACCACGACGAGGAACGCGTCGCTGGCGAGGTCCATGACGACCTCGGCCGCGATCCCCTCGTGCTTGCGCTGGGCGGCGTACTCCTCGGCCGGCCAGCTTCCCCACGGACTTCCGGCCGGAAAACGCTCCAGCACCACTCGCTTCATGGCTGCGCACCCCCTGCTGTGTCGTCGTTCTCCCGGGCACAACGACGCGGGGGCCGCACGGGAACGTTCCCGTGCGGCCCCCCCCGGCGGGGGCGGGGCCCGGGAGCCCACCGACAACCCCCCCGGCGGGCGCAGCCCCGGGGA
>NZ_JBHWLC010000029.1:0-30613 GCF_042730635.1 Streptomyces sp. NPDC059917 | reverse complement strand
GGGCCGCGTCTTTTTTTTATATCTACCCCCCCACCCTCCTATTCTGGGTGCCCCCCCCCTGGGTGTGTGGTCTCCCCCCGGGCCACCCCGGGGGGGGGCCGGCCGCACGGGAACGTTCCCGTGCGGCCCCCGCGTGCGGGTGCGGCGCGCGTCAGCCGACGGACTCGCCCGCGTGCGGGCTCAGCACACCCATGGCGAGCAGCACGAACAGCACGATGCCGAGCAGGATCCGGTAGATCACGAAGGGCATGAAGGACTTCGTCGTGATGAACTTCATGAACCAGGCGATCACGGCGTAGCCGACCAGGAAGGCGATGACCGTCGCGAAGATCGTCGGCCCCCAGGAGACGTGCCCCTCGCCGACGTCCTTCAACTCCATGCCGCCCGAGGCCAGTACGGCCGGGATGGCGAGGAGGAAGGAGTAACGGGCCGCCGCCTCGCGGGTGTAGCCCATCAGCAGACCGCCGGAGATGGTCGCGCCGGACCGCGAGACGCCCGGGATCAGGGCCATCGCCTGCGCGACACCGAAGATCAGGCCGTCCTTGACGCCCAGCTCCTGGAGCGTCTTGCGCTGCTTGACCACCCGGTGCTTGCCGCCGGTCTCGTCGCGCGAGGCCAGCCAGTCGGCGAAGCCGAGCACGATGCCCATCACGATCAAGGTCGTGGCGATCAGCCGCAGATCACGGAAGGGGCCTTCGATCTGGTCCTTGAGCGTGATGCCGAGGACGCCGATCGGGATCGAGCCCACGATGACCAGCCAGCCCATCTGGGCGTCGTGGTCCGAGCGCATCGCCTTGTTCGTCAGCGAACGGAACCAGGCGGAGATGATCCGCGCGATGTCCTTGCGGAAGTAGATCAGCACGGCGGTCTCGGTGCCGATCTGGGTGATGGCGGTGAAGGCCGCTCCGGGATCTTCCCAGCCGGCGAACGCCGCGGTCAGCCGCAGATGGGCGCTGGAGGAGATCGGGAGGAACTCCGTAAGCCCCTGGACGAGACCGAGGATTAGGGATTCGAACCAGCTCATGTCGGGGTGCGCTCGTCCTTGTGATCGTCGGGAAGTTCGCTCCCGATGCTAGGGCGTGCGGGTGACCCCGCCGACCACTGGGGTCTGCTGCGGCGTCAGGCCGCTCGTAGGGGGCGCGGTCAGCTTGTGCCTCTTGCGCCACGCGACGGCCGCGGCGAGCGCTCCGGAGACGGTGATGAAGCCCAGCGAGGCCAGGAAGACGGGCGAGGTGGGCGAGGAGGCGCTGCCCCCGGCGATCACGTAGGCCGCCGTGTTCGGGACGGTGCCGAGCGCCGTCGCCAGCAGGAACGGAACCCAGCCGCAGCGCGAGATCGCGGCGATGTAGTTGGCGGCCGCGAACGGCACCCCGGGGAAGATCCGCACCGCCAGCATCGATCGGAACCCGTGCCGGCTCAGCTGCCCGTCCGCCGCCAGCAGCCAGCGTCCGCGCAGCAGCGGCCGCAGCGCCTGCTGCCCCATCGCCCGGCCGAGCCCGAAGGCCACGGCCGCGCCGAGCACCGTGCCGCCGACCGCGGCCACCAGGCCGAACTGCGCGCCGAAGACCGCCCCCGCGGCCAGGTTCAGCAGCGGGCGCGGCACGAACGCCGCCGTGCACAGTCCGTACACGACCGCGAACGACAGGACCGCCGTGCCGAGCGGCAGCGAACCGGTCCAGCCCTGCGACAGCATCCGCTGTGGCTCGAACAGCAGCACGCACACGCCGGCCGCCACCAGCAGCACGACGAGCAGGGCCAGCCGGAACCAGGGCGCCAGAAGCAGGGGGGACATCCGCCGAGACTAACCGACGCCCCTGTCGGGGCGCCGTAATCTGGACCTCATGCGGCCGAACGACAGGCGTCCCCCGGACATCCCGCGCAGCGCGCTCGCGGGCACCCTGCTGGGCGGCCTCACCCAGGTGTACCCGGCCGCGGCGGACCCGGACCGGGCCCGCGCGATGGCCGCCTACATGAAGGACGTCTCGCCCTTCCTCGGGATCCCCACCCCGCTGCGCCGCGAGCTGACCCGGGCCGTGACGAAGGACACCGCGGCGCCCGGCGAGGCCGACTGCGCCGCGTTCGCCCTGCGCTGCTGGCGGCTGCCGGAGCGCGAGTACCGCTACGCGGCCGTGGACTACCTGCGCCGCCACGTGAAGCGCTGCGGCTCCGGCTTCCTGCCCGTGGTGCGGCACCTGATCGTCACCGACCCCTGGTGGGACACGGTGGACCTGCTGGCCGCGCACGTGGTGGGGCCGCTGGTGGCCGCCGATCCCGCGCTGGGCGCGGTGATGGACGAGTGGATCGGGGACGACGACCTCTGGCTCGCCCGGACCGCGCTGCTGCACCAGCTCGCCTACAAGGGCGCCACCGACGCGGACCGGCTCTTCGCCCACTGCCGTCGCCGGGCCGACCACCCGGACTTCTTCGTCCGCAAGGCGATCGGCTGGAGCCTGCGCGAATACGCCCGGACCGCTCCCGACGCGGTGCGCGCCTTCGTCGACGCCCACCGCGCCGAGCTGGCGCCGCTGTCGGTGCGCGAGGCGCTCAAGCACCTCTGAGCGCACGGAGGTCCGGCGCCGCGCCCCGTTAATTCGTTCGACGTGGTGGCGCCGCCGCGACAGGATCGGTCCCATGTTCCGGCACCCCTTCCCCGCAGCGCCGTCCGCAGTCGCGGACGCGCCGAAGGCTGCCGTCGTGGACATCGCACCCGCACTCGCGGCCGCGGACCTCGCATCCGCACCCTCGGCGCCCTTCGGCGGCGCACGAAGCTGACCCTTCCCGGATCGTCCGGCGGACCCCGCAGGGGGAGGGTCGGCAGGATCCAGGGGTCCCGTTCAGGATTCCGGTCGCCTTTCGGCACCGGAAACGACGCGAAAACGGGAAACAGTCATGGCCAAGACGGCCTTCGTGCGGACCAAGCCGCACCTCAACATCGGCACCATGGGTCACGTCGACCACGGCAAGACCACCCTCACCGCCGCCATCACCAAGGTCCTCGCCGAGCGCGGGGGAGCGTCCTACGTGCCCTTCGACCGGATCGACCGGGCGCCGGAGGAGGCGCGGCGCGGGATCACCATCAACCTCTCGCACGTCGAGTACGAGACGGACACCCGCCACTACGCCCACGTCGACATGCCCGGTCACGCCGACTACGTGAAGAACATGGTGACCGGCGCGGCCCAGCTCGACGGCGCGATCCTCGTCGTCTCCGCGCTCGACGGGGTCATGCCGCAGACCGCCGAGCACGTGCTGCTCGCCCGCCAGGTCGGCGTCGACCACATCGTCGTCGCCCTGAACAAGGCCGACGCCGGGGACCCCGAGCTGATCGACCTGGTCGAGCTGGAGGTCCGCGAGCTGCTGAGCGCCCACGGGTACGGGGGCGACACCGCCCCCGTGGTCCGGGTCTCCGGGCTGGGGGCGCTGGAGGGCGACCCGCGGTGGACCGGGGCGGTGCTGGCGCTGCTGGACGCCGTGGACACCTACGTACCGATGCCGGTGCGCTACACGGACGCGCCGTTCCTGCTGCCGGTGGAGAACGTCCTGACCATCACGGGGCGGGGCACGGTCGTCACCGGCGCCGTGGAGCGCGGCACCGTCCGCATGGGCGACCGGGTCGTGCTGCTCGGCGCGGCCGGGGAGCCGGTCGAGACGGTGGTCACCGGCCTGGAGACCTTCGGCAAGCCGATGGACCGCGCCGAGGCCGGGGACAACGTCGCGATCCTGCTCCGGGGCGTCCACCGCGACGGGATCCGCCGCGGTGACGTGGTCGCCGCCCCGGGCAGCGTGGTGCCGCGCCGGCGCTTCACCGCGCAGGTGTACGTCCTGTCCGCCCGGGAGGGCGGCCGGACCACGCCACTGGCCAGCGGATACCGGCCACAGTTCTACGTCCGCACCGCCGACGTCGTCGGGGACGTGGACCTGGGCGCGGCGGGGCTCGCCCGGCCGGGGGAGACGGTCGCCATGACCGTCGAGCTGGGCCGGGACGTGCCGCTGGAGGCGGGGCTCGGCTTCGCGATCCGTGAGGGCGGGCGGACGGTCGGCGCCGGAACGGTGACGTCCGTTCTCGGCTGACCCTGAGGTCACCGTGGTGACGGCAGCCCGCCTGCGGCAGACTGCCGTCACCACACACGGATGAGCGGGGGCTGCGATGAGCGGCGAGACGGCGCTGGTGCTCGGCGGCGGAGGCCTGACCGGGGTCGGCTGGGAAGCCGGGATCATCTACGGGCTCGCCGAGGCGGGCATCGACCTGTCCGCCGCGGAACTCGTCGTCGGCACCTCCGCGGGCTCCGTCGTCGGCGCCCAGCTGACCTCGGGCCTGCTGACCCCGCGCGAGCTGTACGAGCGCCAGCTCGCCGGAGCGGGCGGCGAGATCCCGGCCAAGATGGGCGCCGGGCTCGTCGCCCGCTACGCCGTCGCCATGCTGCGGGCCAGGGACGCCACGGCCTACCGGCGCCGGGTCGGCGAGATCGCGCTGGCCGCCGACACCGGGGACGAGCGCGCCCGGCGCAAGGTGCTGGAAGCGCGGCTGGTCTCCCACCAGTGGCCCGAGCGGCGGTTCGTGGTCACCGCGGTGGACGCGCGGACCGGGGCCGCCGCCGACTTCGACCGGCACAGCGGGGTCGGCCTCGTCGACGCCGTCTCGGCGAGCTGCGCGGTGCCGGGGGTGTGGCCCCCGGTGAGCGTCGGGGAGCGGCGCTACGTCGACGGGGGCGTGCGGTCGGCCGCCAACGCGGACGTGGCCACGGGCTACCGGCGCGTGGTGGTCCTGGCGCCCATGGCCATGGGCACCGGGGTCTCGCCCTCGCCCGGCACGCAGGTCGAACGGCTGCGCGCGGACGGTTCCAAGGTGCTGCTGATCACCCCGTCCGCCGAGGCCCGCAAGGTCTTCGGGCGCAACGTGCTGGACCCGGCCCGGCGGGCCCCGGCGGCCCGGGCGGGGCTCGCGCAGGCCGCCGCGCACGCGGCCGAGGCCGCGGCCGTCTGGACCTCCTGAGCTGCCCGACAATGGTGGGGTGGACGACGAACAGATCCCGGTGATCCGGGACGTGGGCCAGGGCACCGCCAAGCTGATGCCGGACGTGGACCGGCGGCGGGCCTGGCTGCTGACCGTGGACGGGGCCCCGCAGTCGTACGTGGACCTCGACGATCCGCACCACCTGGAATTCGAGTACGTGCGCCGACTCGCGCACGTCCTGGACCGCGCGGCCGCCCCGGGCGCGCCGCTGGACCTGCTGCACCTGGGCGGCGGCGCGCTGACGCTGCCCCGCTACGCGGAGGCCACCCGGCCCGGCTCCCGCCAGCGGGTCGTCGACTTCGACCGGGGGCTGCTGGACCTGGTCGCCGAGCACCTGCCGCTGCCCGAGGGGGCCGGGATCGAGCTGCACGCGGCGGACGCGCGGGCCTGGCTGGAGGCCGCGCCCGCGGCGAGCGCGGACGTGCTGGTGGCCGACGTGTTCGGGGGCTCGCGGGTGCCGGCCCAGCTGACCTCGGTGGAGTACGCGCGCGAGGCGGCCCGGGTCCTGCGGCCCGGCGGGACCTACGTGGCCAATCTGGCCGACGGGGCGCCCTTCGCGTTCCTGCGCGGGCAGCTGGCGAACTTCGCCACCGTCTTCCCGGAGCTGGCGCTGATCGCGGAACCGGGAGTGCTGCGCGGACGCCGCTTCGGCAACGCCGTGCTGGTGGGCTCCGCCCGGGAGCTGCCGGTGGCGGCCCTGGCGCGGGCGTGCGCGGCGGACGCCTTCCCGGCCCGGGTGGAGTTCGGGGCGGGGGTGGCGAAGCTGGCCGGGCGGGCCGCGATCGTGCGGGACGCCGACGCGGTGGCCTCGCCGGAGCCGCCCGAGGGCGCCTTCAGCATCGGCTGAACCGCGGTCCCTCCGGGGGCCACCGCCGGGCCGCGGCCCCGCCGGGGCGCGCGTCCCGGTCGACCCGCGGGGTCAGTCGCCGGCGGGCGATCCGGCGGGCGAACCCGTGGCCGCGGCCACGGCGGCGGCGCTCCCCCCGGAGGGCAGGTCCGGTCCGCCCGCGGTCGGGAGCGCGGGCACCGGCTTGCGGGTCAGCCGACGGACGTCGGGGACGGTGAGGACGGCGGCCGTCACGATGACCACCAGGGCCGCACAGCCCCAGAGCGCGTTGGTGCGCCCGACGGCCGATTCGACCGGACCCGCGAGGGCGGTGGCGACGGGCAGCATCGAGATGGAGCCGAACCAGTCGTAGGCGGAGACCCGGGAGAACTTCTCCTCCGGGATCTCCTGGTGCATCGTGGTCATCCAGTTGACGCCGAACACCTCGATGGCCAGCCCGCTGACCAGCATCACCACGCACAGGCCCCAGGTCGGCAGCGGGACCGCCAACCCCGCCGACGGCAGCGCCAGGGGGAACACGCAGAGCGTGCCCACCAGCAGCAGTCGGCGCGGCTTCCACACCATCATCAGGACGGCTCCGCCCAGCGTGCCGACCCCGAAGGCGGCCAGGGCCAACCCCCAGGGGGCGGGGCCGCCGAGGTGCTCCCGGGCGACCAGCGGCCCGTAGACCGCCTCGGCCGCGCCGACGACGGCGACCACGACGGAGAACTGGAGCACGATGCTCCACAGCCAGGGGCGGCTGCGGAACTCGACCCAGCCGTCGCGCAGATCGCCCACCAGGCTGCCGCCGGGCTCCCTGGGGGCGATGTGCCGGACGTCGAGGAAGGCGCGCAGGGCTCCCGCCAGCGCGAAGGCGACTGCGTCGACCGCGAGGACCCAACCGGGGCCCATCGCGGCGATCATGGCGCCGCCGAGCGCGGCGCCGCCGATGCCCGCGCCGTTCACCGCCATGCGGAAGAGCGCGAAGGCCCGGTTGGCGTGCTCGCCGGAGACGCTGGAGAGCAGCATGCCCTCGGCGGCCGGGCTGAAGAAGGCGGTACCGGTGCCGCACAGCGCGGTGAGCAGCATCATCTGCCACAGCTGCGGGTCCCCGGCGAGGACGAGCACGGCGAAGGCGCCCTGCGAGACGCAGTTGAGGGCGTTGGCCGCCACCATCACCCGGTGGCGCGGTATCCGGTCGGCGATGGCGCCGCCGATGAGCAGGAAGAGGACCAGGGGGAGCGTACGGGCGGCGGTCACCAGACCGACGTCCCCGCTGGATCCGCCCGCTTCCAGCACGGCGAAGGCGGACGCGATGAGCGCGCCGTTGCTGCCGAGGTTGGTCACCACCGCCGCGCCCGTCAGCAACGTGTAGTTGCGTCCCGCCCAGGCGGGGCGGTGACGGAGCGCGGACGGGGGGCCGGGGGCGGTACGGGAGCTCACCCCCGGACTATCCCCGCCCCGGGCCGGGAAACCAAACCGATTAACGGTCCGGGGGCGGAGGAGCGGGAGGTCATCCCGCGGTGAGCCGGACCGAGCTGAGGATCTTCTCGTAGACCTCGGGCTTGACCTCGTCGGGGACGTTCGCCGGGCCGTAGAGCACCCAGCTGGAGAAGTCGCCGTTGGTGGTCTTGAAGCTGAAGGCGATGGACTTGCCGTCGGTGTCGCACTTGTTCTTCTTGGGCAGGCCGCTGACGGTCGCGGTGTCCATGTGCCCCTTGAGGCCGGAGAGGGTCGTGTACTCCTTGGCCGTGCCCACCTTCACGGTGCCCTTGGGCGCCTTCTGCGCGTAGGCGGCGAAGACCCAGTTGCCGGCCTCGTTGTAGGCCGCCTCCGCGGTGTCCTTCGCGCCCTGGCCGCCCTTGGTGCCGGTGGTGGCCAGGGCGGTCGACTCCTCCTTGCCGTTCTTGTCGGAGTCGACCTTGCACCACTCGCCCTTGTACTCCGCGGGCGCGGACATGCTCAGGAGCGGCGAGCCGTCGTTCTTGGACTCGTCGGTGATGCCGTAGGTCATGCCCGAGCCGTCGACGTTCCAGTCCGCCGGGACGTCGAAGGCGGTCCCGTACTTCGGGTTGACGACCACCTTCCAGCCCGGGATCACGGGGGCGACGTCGCCGCCCGCGCGCGGGTTGCCGGTCGGCGCGGGCGGCGGGACCGGGGCGGGGGAGCTGGCGGCGGGCTTGTCGTCGGCCACGTCCTTCTTGGTGTTGTCGTCCTTGGTGAGGACGAAGGCGCCGGTGACGGCCGCGGCCACCACGACCGCGGAGGCGGCCACGATGGCGACGGTCTTCGTCGCGAAGGGGCTCGATCCCTTGCCCCCCTGCGCGGGCTCCTGCGGGTGGGGCGGTGCCTGCCCCCACGGCTGGGTCGGCGGGGGCTGTTGGTAGCCCGGCTGCGGGTACCCGTAGCCGGGCTGCTGCTCCCCGTACCCCGGCTGCTGGTACGGGTTCGGTGCTCCCGCCTGCTGCTGGTACGGGTTGTTCTGCGCGTCCTGCGCGTTCTGCTCGCCCCCGGGCGGCTGCTGCTGTCCTGGCCACATGGCCGGTAACGATAGTGGGAGCGGGCGGCGGGAACCACGGCCGGTCCCGTTACGGCTCTGGTCAAGCCCATCTACTCGTGGGTAACATCGCTCGTCATGAGCGCAGACCAGATGAACGTGGGCGAACTGCTCGCCGCGACCGTGCCGATGGCCAAGACCCTGAACCTCCAGTTCCTGGAGACCACCCCCGAGCGCGCGGTCGTCCGCCTCCCCGACCAGCCGGAGTTCCACAACCACGTCGGCGGGCCGCACGCCGGTGCCATGTTCACCCTCGCCGAGTCCGCGAGCGGCGCGATCGTGCTGGCCGCCTTCGGGGACCAGCTCTCGCGCGCCGTCCCGCTCGCCGTCCGGGCCGAGATCGGCTACAAGAAGCTGGCCAAGGGCGTCGTCACGGCCACCGCCACCCTCGGCCGCCCGGCGGCCGACGTGATCGCGGAACTCGACGCGGGCGGCCGCCCCGAGTTCCCCGTGACCATCGCCATCCAGCGCGAGGACGAGGCCGTGACCGGCGAGATGACCGTGGTCTGGACGCTGCGCCCCAACGCCTGAGGCCGACGGGCGGGACCGGGGTGCGTCCCATCAGTGGAAGGCCGCCCCGCCGAGGGCGCGTCCCGGCGGGGTCGGGCGCCGCGTGGCGCACAGTGGGCCGGGGGCGGTCCGGCGCGGGCCGCCCCGCCCACTGCCGCTTCCAGGGAGCCCCCATGAGCGAGGCCGTGTCCCGCCGTACCGCCATCAGGCTGCTGGGCGCGGCGGGCGCCGTCCTCGGCGCGACCGGCTGCGTCCCCCAGGTGCCCCCGCGCGCGGGGGCCCGTACGGCCGCCCGGGCCAGCGCGGCCGGAGCCACCGCCCGGCCCGGCGCCGGCGCCCGGGTGGACGCGCTGCTGGAGCGGCTGACCCTGGAGGAGAAGACCGCGCTGCTGCACGGCGCCGTTGACCCCTCCCCGCTCGGTCAGGCGGGATACGTGCCCGGCGTACCGCGCCTGGGCATCCCGCCGCTGCGGCTCGCCGACGGACCGGCCGGAGTGCGGGTGGCCCGCCCGGCGACCGCGCTGCCCGCGCCCGTCATGCTGGCCAGCGCCTTCGACCCCGCCCTCGCCCGCGCCTACGGCCGCGTCATCGGCCGCGAGGGCCGCGCGCTGGGCCAGGACGTGCTGCTGTCGCCCATGGCCAACCTCATCCGCACCCCCTACGCCGGCCGCAACTTCGAGACCTACTCCGAAGACCCGCGGCTGACCGCCGACCTGGTCGCGGAGGTGGTCCGCGGCATCCAGGACGAAGGGCTCATCGCCACCGTCAAGCACTTCGCCCTCAACAACCAGGAGAAGGGCCGCGACACCATCGACGCGGTCGCCACCGAACAGACCCTGCACGAGACGGAGCTGCGCGGCTTCGAAGCCGCCGTCGCGGCCGGGGCGGGCTCGGTGATGGGCGCGTACAACAAGGTCAACGGCACCTACGCCTGCGAGAACAAGCCGCTGCTCAACGAACTGCTGCGCGGGCGCTGGGGGTTCGACGGCTGGGTGATGTCCGACTGGCAGGCCACCCACAGCACCGTCGCCGCCGTCACCGCGGGCCTCGACATGGAGATGCCCGCCGGCACCCACTTCGGCGAGCCGCTGCGCGAGGCCGTGCGCGCCGGATCCGTCCCCGAGCACGCCGTGGACCTCGCGGTGCGCCGGGTGCTCAGCACCATGGACCGCTTCGGCCTGCTGGAGGCGTCCCCCGCGCCCCGCCCGTCCCGCGATCCCGCCGCCGGCGCCGAGGTCGCCCGGCGGGTCGCGGTCGCCGGCGCGGTCCTGCTGCGCAACGAGAAGGGGGCCCTGCCGCTCACCGGGGCCGCCGCCCGCTCCCTCGCCGTCATCGGGCCCACCGGCCAGGTGCCCTTCGTCAGCGGCGGCGGCAGCGCCCACGTCGTCCCCGACCGGGACCGGGCCGTGAGCCCGCTGGCCGCGATCCGCACCCGCGCCGGCAAGGGGGCCGAGGTCCGCCAGGCCCTCGGCGAGGACCTGTACGGGCGCCCGCTGCCCGCGGGCCTGCTGACCCCGGCGGCCGCCCTGGACGACCAGGTCGTGGACGCGGGCAAGGAGCACCACTACGAGGGCGCCTTCACGCTCCGCGAGGCCGACGAGTGGACCCTGCTCGTCCACTACAGCGGCAAGCGGCCCGACGTGCGCCTCGACGGCGAGGAGGTCTTCCCCGTCCAGCAGGGCGTGGCCGAGTACTTCGCGGGCGGGCTGCTCGGCGCCGCCCCCGACGGGCTCACCGTGCGCCGCCGTACGCTCGCCCTCGCGCCCGGCACCCACCGGCTCACCGTCGGCGCCCACGGCGGCGACCGGGGCGCGCGCTTCCGGCTGCGCCACACCACCCGGGCCAGCCGCGCCGCCGACGTGGCCGAGGCGGTGCGGGTGGCCGCCGCCGCCCATAGCGTGGTCCTGTTCGCCTACGAGGACGCGACCGAGGGCGCCGACCGGACCGGCCTGGGGCTGCCCGGCGGCCAGGCCCGACTGATCGAGGCGGTCGCCGCGGCCAACCCGCGCACCACCGTGGTCCTCAACACCTCCTCGTCGACCGCCATGCCCTGGCTCGCACGGACCGCGGCCGTGCTGCAGATGTACTACCCGGGCCAGGAGGGCGCGCGCGCCACCGCCGACGTCCTGTTCGGCGACGCCGACCCGGGCGGGCGGCTCACCCAGACCTTCCCCGCCGACGAGCGCGCCACCCCGGTCGGCGCGGACCCGGTGCGCTACCCGGGGGTCGGCGGGCGCCAGGAGTACGGCGAGGGCGTCCACGTGGGCCACCGCTGGTACGACGCGGAACGGGTGGCCCCGCTCTTCCCCTTCGGCCACGGCCTCTCGTACACCACCTGGCAGTACGAGAAGCTGACCGTACGCCCCCGGGGCACCGGACTGCGGGTGGAGTTCACCGTGCGCAACACCGGCCGCCGCGCGGGCACGGACGTGGCGCAGGTGTACCTCGGCCCCTCGCCGGACCTCACGCTCGACCAACCCGTCCGCGCCCTCGCCGGCTACCGGCGGATCGATCTGGCCCCCGGCCGCTCCCAGCGCGTCGCCGTCGACCTCGACGCCCGCACGCTGTCCTCCTGGGACCCCGGGCCGCACGCCTGGGTCGTGGGCACCGGACGGCGCGAGGTGTGGGTGGGGCGCTCCTCGCGGGAACTGCCCCTGAGGGCGGCCGCGGTGGTGCGCGCGGCGGGCCGGTAGGCTGGCGGGTCGGTGCGCCACAGGGGGCGCGCCGCGACCACGCTGCGGGAGGACGTACCGGTGCACATCCAGGAATGGCTGGAGACCATCCCGGCGGTGAGTGTCTATCTGCTGGTCGGCCTGGTCATCGGGTTGGAGAGCGTGGGCATCCCGCTTCCCGGGGAGATCGTCCTGGTCAGCGCGGCCCTGCTCGCCTCGCAGAACGGCGGCATCGACCCGGTGGTGCTGGGCGCCTGCGCGAGCGCGGGCGCGATCATCGGGGACTCGATCGGCTACGCGATCGGCCGCAAGGGCGGCAAGCCGCTGCTGGCCCGGCTCGGGCGGCGCTTCCCCCGGCACTTCGGGGAGCACCACGTCGCGATGGCCGAGCGGTCCTTCGAGAAGTGGGGCATGTGGGCCGTCTTCTTCGGGCGGTTCGTGGCGCTGCTGCGGATCTTCGCGGGGCCGCTGGCGGGCGTGCTGCGCATGCCGTACTGGAAGTTCCTGATCGCCAACGTGCTCGGCGGGATCATCTGGGCGGGCGGCACGACGGCGGTCATCTACTACATCGGGATCGTCGCGGAGGCCTGGCTGAAGCGGTTCTCCTGGCTGGGGCTGGTGGCGGCCGTGCTGATCGGCCTCACCTCCATGCTGGTGCTGCGCAGCCGGGCCAAGAAGTCGGCGGCCAAGGCCGAGGCGACGGTGGCGGCCGAACCGACGGTCGCGGTCGACTGACACCCCGGGCGAAAGCCCCGACCGACGGCCCCGGGCGGGCGCGGCCGCCGGGGCCGCCGCGCCCGCCCGGGAGGCCGCGGGTCCGCTACGCGGGGTCCTCGACCGCCGCGCGGTGCTGCTTCGCCAGCTCGACGTACATCGTCGCGTTCAGGCTGATGCCCGCCCGTTCCTCGTCCGTCAGCGGGCGCCGGACCTTCGCCGGTACGCCCGCGACGAGGGAGCCCGGCGGGACGACCATGCCCTGCGGCACCAGGGCCTGGGCGGCGACCAGCGAACCCGCGCCGATCACCGCGCCGTTGAGGACCGTGGCGCCCATGCCGATCAGGCAGTCGTCCTCGACGGTGCAGCCGTGCACCACCGCGTTGTGGCCGATGGAGACGCGCGCGCCGATGGTCACGGGGAAGCCGGGGTCGACGTGGACCGTGCAGTTGTCCTGGACGTTGCTGTCCGCGCCGAGCACGATCGGCCCGCAATCGGCCCGCAGCACCGCGGAGTACCAGATGCTCGCCCCTGCGGCGAGGCTGACGTCGCCGACGACGACCGATGTCGGCGCGGTGAACGCCTCCGGGTGGATGGCCGGCTTCTTCCCGCCGACACCGGCGACGAATGCCTGGTCCGCCTGAAACGTCATGTTCTCTTCCTCTGCTTCCGGATGCCGCGCTCCTCGCACCGTAGGCCACGCGCGCGGCCGGCCGTCCGATGGGGTGAAGATCACAGGAGGGCCGTCCGGACGCCCGGGGCGCGGCCCACTACCGTGGCCGGGTGCCGAAGAACAGAAACACGTTCTCATCCGTCTCGTCCGCGGAGGTCCGGGCGGCCGTGACCACCCTGCGCCGCCGGACCGCGAGCCGGATCGTCCACGCGGGCTGGCGCTGGGCGCAGCGGGCGGGCGCGGTCACCGCGCAGGCGCCCGGGCGGCTGCGCTTCGGCGCCATCGGCGAGGGCACCCGGCTGGCCTTCCCCCAGGGCACCGTCTTCGGTGAACGCTGGATCCACCTGGGCGAGCACTGCATCATCGCCGAGCAGGTCACCTTGACCGCCGGGATGATGCCGGACCTCGACCTCGGCCGGGACCCGATGCTGGTCCTCGGCAACGGCGTGGTGCTCGGCCGGGGGAGCCACGTCATCGCGGACACCCGGATCACCATCGGATCGGACACCTTCTGCGGGCCCGGGGTCTACATCACCTCCACCAACCACAGTTACGACGACCCGCACGAGCCCGTCGGCAAGCAGTGGCCGCGCAGCGCGCCGGTGGAGATCGGCCCGGGCTGCTGGTTGGGCACCGGCGCGGTGGTCCTGCCCGGCGCCCGGCTCGGCCGCAACGTGGTGGTGGCCGCGGGGGCCGTCGTCCGCGGCGAGGTGCCCGACCACGCCGTCGTCGCCGGGGCACCGGCCCGGATCGTGCGCCGCTGGGAGCCGGAGACGGGCTGGCAGCCGCCGCTGCGCACCCCGGCCCCGGTGCCGATACCGGAAGGGGTGACTCCCGCGCAACTGCGCGCGCTGGAGGAAGCCGAACGTATCGCCGAGTCCCGCGGGATCGGATCGTCCGCCACCCCCTGATCGGGCGCCCTGCGGGCGGAACGGGTGAGTCCGATACCGAACGTCAGCTCAGCGATTGTCCAAATCCTCCCCACGGGTCGCCGATGCGGGAAGGCGCCCGGGGCGCGCGGCGCGGGGCGCGATCCCGCCCCCTGCAAGGCTTTTGACGTGCCGTTGGGGTTCCGGACGCCCTGTTCGATTTGCGGAACAGTGGCCTCCGGGCGGTGAACCGGACACCCGCGGCCGGTATCTGTGGATGCGTGCGGGCGGCGCCGGGGACAGGTGGTTCGGCCGTGCAGAATACGCACGTCACACAGCCGAATAGAGGCGCACCGATGCCATCCCACCCGCCCGGCCCCCCACCCCGCCCGGCCTCCGCCGACCCGGCGCGGGGCGCGTGTCACCTCGGTGCGCCCCCCGCCCCCGCGCGCACGCTCCTCGACGTCCTCGACGCCACCGCGGCCGCCCACCCCGGGGCCCTCGCCCTGGACACGGGCGCCGAACGCCTCGACTACCGGCGGCTGACCGCCGAGGTCGCCGCCCGGGCCGAACTGCTGCGCCGCGCCGGGGCCGGGGCGGGGGACCGGATCGGGATCCGCGTGCCCTCCGGCAGCGCGGAGCTCTACCTGGCGGTCCTGGCCGTGCTGCGCTGCGGCGCCGCCTACGTCCCGGTGGACGCGGACGACCCCGACGAGCGGGCCGCGACCGTCTTCCGCGAGGCGGGCGTCTGCCTGGTCCTCGGCGCGGACGGCGAGGTGGCGCCCGGCGCCGTACCGCCCGCCGGGGCCGCCGGCGGCGCCCGCCGGGCGGCCCGCCCGCAGGACGACGCGTGGATCATCTTCACCTCGGGCTCCACGGGCGCCCCCAAGGGCGTGGCCGTCAGCCACCGCAGCGCCGCCGCGTTCGTCGACGCCGAGGCCGGGCTGTTCCTGCGGGAGCGCCCGCTCGGGCCCGGTGACCGGGTGCTCGCCGGGCTCTCCGTGGCCTTCGACGCCTCCTGCGAGGAGATGTGGCTGGCCTGGCGCCACGGCGCCTGCCTGGTCCCGGCCCCGCGGGCGCTCGTGCGCGCCGGGCACGAGCTGGGCCCCTGGCTCGTCGAGCGGGGCGTCACCGTCGTCTCGACCGTGCCCACGCTCGCCGCGCTCTGGCCCGCCGACTGCCTGGACCGGGTCCGGCTGCTCATCGTCGGCGGCGAGGCCTGCCCGGCCGAGCTCGTCGACCGCTTCGCGATCGGCGGGCGCGAGATGTGGAACACCTACGGGCCCACCGAGACCACCGTCGTGGCCTGCGCCGCACGGCTGCGGCCCGGCGAACCCGTACGCATCGGACTGCCCCTGGACGGCTGGGACCTGGCCGTCGTCGACGAGGCGGGGGAGCCCGTCGCGCCCGGCGCCGAGGGCGAGCTGGTCATCGCCGGCGCGGGCGTCGCCCGCTACCTCGACCCGGTCAAGGACGCGGAGCGCTTCCGGCCCTGCGCGGCGCTGGGCGCCGCCCGCGCCTACCGCACCGGCGACCTCGTGCTGGCGGACCCCGAGGGGCTGGTCTTCACCGGGCGGGCGGACGACCAGATCAAGCTCGGCGGCCGCCGGGTGGAACTCGGCGAGATCGACGCCGCCCTGAGCGCCCTGCCCGGGGTGCTCGGCGCCGCCGCGGCCGTGCACGCCACCCCGGCCGGCGGCCAGGTGCTCGCCGGGTACGTCGTCCCCGCGCCCGGCTACGACCGCACCCGGGCCCGGGAGGCCCTGGCCCGGGCGCTGCCCGCGGCGCTGGTGCCCGTACTGGCCGAGATCCCCGAACTGCCCACCCGCACCTCCGGCAAGGTCGACCGCGACGCCCTGCCGTGGCCGCTGCCGGAACCCGCGCGGCGGGCGGGCGGGGAGAGCGGGACCGGGTCGTCGGACCGGACAGCGGCCTCGGGCGCCTCGGGGGCGTCGGAGGCCGTGGGGTCGGAGCCGCTCGGGGCGGTCGCCGCGGAGCTCGCAGACCTGTGGGCGCAGCTGCTCGGCAGCCGCCCCGGGCCGGGATCCGACTTCGTCGCCCTGGGCGGCACCAGTCTGACGGCCGCGCGGATGGCCTCGCGGCTGCGCGAGCGGTACCCCGGAGTATCGGTCGCGGACCTCTACCGGAACCCGGTGTTGCGGGACATGGCCGCACACCTGGAGGGCCTCGCCCCGGCCGGGGCGGCGCCGGGGGCGGCGTCGGGTCCGACCGCGGCCACCTCCGGGTCCGCGTCCGCGGCTTCGGCTTCGGCTTCGGCCTTGGCATCGGAGTCCGCGCGGGGGACGGTCGGGGCCGTGGCCCCGCCGCCGCTGCGGCGTCGCACCGGCGCGGCCCAGATCCTCGTCCAGTGCGCCCTGTTCGGCGTGACCGGGCTGCGCGGGCTGGTCGCCCTGGCGGTCATCGACAACCTCCTCGCCGTGCTGGCCCCCAAGGCCTGGGCCCCGTACACCTCGTGGTGGTTGGTGCTGGCCGGATGGGCGGTGCTGTTCAGCGCCCCGTCCCGGTTCGCCCTGGGTGCGGCCGCCGCGCGGCTGCTGACCCGGGGGATCGTCCCCGGCGCCTACCCGCGCGGGGGCAGGGTCCACCTGCGGCTGTGGGCCGCGGAACGCGCCGTGGCCTCCTTCGGCGTCCCCGCGCTGCTCGGCACCCCGTGGGCCGCCCGGTACGCGCGGGCGCTCGGCTGCGCCACCGGAAAGGGGGTCGCGCTGCACGCGATGCCGCCGGTGACGGGGCTCGCCGAGCTGGGCGACGGCTGCGCCGTCGAGCCCGAGGCCGACCTGTCCGGGTGGTGGGTGGACGGCGCGACCCTGCGGGTGGGGGCGGTGCGGGTGGGCGCCGGAGCCCGGGTGGGGCACCGGTCGATGCTCATGCCGGGCGCGGTGGTCGGACCCGGCGCCGAACTGACCGGCGGCGGCTGCCTGTCGGGCGAGATCCCCGCGGGCGCCAGCTGGGAGGGCTCACCGGCCCGCCCGACCGCGCGGCCGGAGCGGACGACCGCAGCCGAGCGGGCCGCCGCGCGGCGGCCCGCGGGCGGCGAACCCGCCGGGAGGTCCCGCCCAGGTCTCTGGAAGGCCTGCTACGCCGTGACCCTCGGCGTGCTCCCGCTGCTCCCGCTCCTCGCCGGCGCGCCCGCACTCGTCGGGACCTACTACCTCGTCAAGGACTGCGTGAGCCTCGGCTCCGTCGCGCTGTGGCTGCTGCTCACCGTGCCCGTCGCGACCTGCGTCACCACCCTGTGCTGGATCCTCACCGTGGCCGCGGTCGTCCGCCTCCTCGGCCGCGGCATCACCCCGGGCACCCACCCCGCCGACGGCGGCGTCGCCTGGCGGGTCTGGCTGGTGCACCGGCTCCTCGGCGGCTCGCGGGCCGCCCTCTTCCCGCTGTACGCGAGCCTCGCCACGCCCCTGTGGCTCCGGCTGCTCGGAGCCAGGGTCGGCCGACGGACCGAGATCTCCACCGTGCTGCCCCTGCCCTCGCTGCTCACCGTCGAGGACGGCGCCTTCCTCGCCGACGACGTGCTCGCCGCCCCGTACGAGCTGCGCGACGGCCGGATGCGGCTGGGCGCGGTCCGCGTCGGGCGGCGCGCCTTCGTCGGGAACTCCGGCATCGTCGGCCCCGGGCGCACCGTGCCCGACCACGCGCTGATCGGGGTCCTCTCCGACGCCCCCGCGCACAGCGCGCCCGGGACCTCCTGGCTGGGTCGGCCGACGATGCCGCTGCCGCGGGTGGCGGCCACGCCGGACGCGGGGCGCACCTTCGAGCCGGCACCCCACCTGGTGCTGGCCCGCGGGCTGGTCGAGCTGTGCCGACTGATCCCGCTGATGTGCGGACTGGCGCTGGCCGAGGGGGTGCTGCTCGCGCAACAGGACGCCCTCGACTCGGGCGGCCTCTGGCTCGCCGCCGTGGTCGGCGCACCCCTGTTGCTGGCCGCGGGGGTGGCCGCCGCCCTGACGGCGACCGCCGCGAAGTGGATGCTCGTGGGCCGCTTCCGGGCGACGGAACACCCGTTGTGGAGCTCTTTCGTCTGGCGCAACGAGCTCTACGACACCTTCGTGGAATCCCTCGCCGTGCCGTGGCTGGCCGGCCCCTTCACGGGGACGCCCGTCCTGAACTGGTGGCTGCGCAGCCTGGGGGCCCGGATCGGCCGGGGCGTGTGGTGCGACACGCACTGGCTTCCGGAGACGGATCTGATCGCGCTCGGGGCGGGAGCGAGCGTCAACCGCGGCTGTGTGCTCCAGACGCACCTGTTCCACGACCGGATCATGCGGATGGACACGGTCGATCTCGCCGAGGGCGCCTCGCTCGGCCCGCACAGCATCGTGCTGCCGGGCAGCGCGGTCGGCGCCCACGCTTCGGTCGGTGCCTCCTCCCTGGTGATGCGCGGTGAGACCGTCCCACCGGCGACCCACTGGGCGGGCAACCCGATCGCCGGGGCCGCCGCCCCCGCCATCGAATGACCCCCACCGGCCGTCCCCGGGCCGGCTACCCCGCTGCCAGCAGGACGGTGCCGGCCAGGGCGAGGCCGGCCCCGGCCGCCTGGACCGTGCGCAGCCGTTCCTTCAGGAGGGCGAAGGCGGCGAACGCGGTGACGACGGGGTACAGCGAGGACAGTACGGCGGCCACCGTCACCGGACCGTTCTGCGCGGCGACGGAATAGGTGCCGTTGGCCGCGACGTCCGCCAGCCCGACGAAGGCGAGCGCGGGCAGCAGGGTCCACAGCAGCGCGGGGCCGCCGCCCGCCGGGAGCACCCGGTTCCCGCGCCGGGCCGAGGCCCAGAGCGCGGCCCCGCCCGCCGCCACGTTCGTCACGCGCTGCACGAAGAGGGCCAGGAACAGGCTGGTGAGTCCGCTGGACGCCTCCGAGATGAGCGCCATGACCGCGCCGAAGCCGAAGGCCGCGCCCAGGGTGAGCAGCACCGCCTGCCGCTGTACGGGCGCCCCGCGCAGCTCGGGCCCGCCCGCCAGCAGGATCCCGACCAGCGCCACCGCGATGCCCGCGACCTGGCCGAAGCCGGGCCGTTCGCCGAGGGTCAGACCGACCCCGACCGGGACGACGACGCCCAGCGAACCGAGCGGCGAGACCACGCCCATCGGGCCCAGCGCGAGCGCCTTGTAGAAGCTCAACATGGCGAGGGGGCCCACCAGACCCGCGGCCACCGCGAACCACAGCTGCGGTCCGGCCTCCCGCCAGGCGCCGGTGCCGAGGACGATCGAGCCGAGCACGACGACGGTGACGGCCTGCGAGGCGACGACCACGGTGAGCGCGGGCAGCCTGCGCGTCAGCAATCCGCCCCCGAAATCGGCGAGACCCCACAGAATGGCTGTGGCCAGGGCGAACAGGGCGGTCATGGAAGGACCTCGCAGTACAGTGCATTGAACCGGTGAGTGCACTGCACGTTAGTTCAGCCCATTGAACTCTGTCATCCAAAATATTGGACGGTATGGTGTCGGATCTCGAACAGCTCACCCAGGCGCTCGCCCGGAACCTCAAGAAGTGCCGAGGTGAACGCGGTTTCACCCTGGACGCGCTGGCGGCCCGCGCGGGAGTGAGCCGGGGGATGATCATCCAGATCGAGCAGGCCCGTACGAACCCCAGCGTCGGCACCACGGTCAAACTGGCCGACGCCCTCGGGGTCAGCATCACCACGCTGCTCGACCACGAGCCCGGCCCTCAGGTGCGCGTGGTGCTCCCGGGGCAGGGCGTGCGCATGTGGTCGACGGACGGCGGCAGCGCCAGCGACATGCTGCTCGGCGACGACCGGCGCGGACCGCTGGAGATGTGGACCTACCGGCTGGAGCCGGGCGAGGGCACCGACTCCGACCCGCACCCGGCCGGCACCGTCGAGATGATGCACGTCACCGCGGGCGAGCTCACGCTCGTGCTCGACGGGGAGCGGTACGCCGTACCGACGGGCGGGGCCGTGTCCTTCGAGGCGAACGCACCCCACGCCTACCGCAACGACGGCCCCGTGCCGATGGAGATGACGATGGCGGTGTCCATCCCGCCCGCGGGCCGCCCGTAGGGGGCCTGTCCGGGCGGGCCCCTGTCCGGACCCGCGCGCTGCCGGACGCGGGTCGGCGCAACCGTTCGCGTCAGGCGTCGAAGCGGCGGGTCGAGGCCTCGATGTGACCGAAGTACCGGTGGGTCCAGTCGCACAGCCCCTCGATGGTCGCCCGCAAGGCCTGGCCCGGCTCGGTGAGGGTGTACTCGACCCGCGGCGGGACGACGGGGTGCACGGTCCGTTCGAGCAGGCCGTACCGCTCCAGCATCCGCAGGTTCTGGGTCAGCATCTTGTGGCTGATGCCCTCGACCTCGTCACGCAACGTGCTGAAGCGCAGGGTCCGCTCGCCCAAGGCTTCGATGATCAGGAGCGCCCACTTGTTGGCGACGTCCGAGAAGATCTCCCGCCCCAGCGAGTCCGCCCGCCTCAGGTCCGCCTCGTCGCGCGAGCCTGTGAGCTGCTTGGTCACCATCAGGTTCCCCAGTCACCGAAAAGTGCGTTCTTCCATGTCAGCGACCACTCTCCTACGGTTCCTGAGTAACCACAAGAGAGCGGGTCCCGGGTGGCTCGACGGAAGCGATCCCACGCCCGCCCGTGCAACGGAGGCGGACAGCATGGCCATCACCCTGGTGAACCCCAAGGGGCTGCCGGAAATCGACGCGTACCGGCAGGTGTCGATCGCGACCGGGTCGAGGCTGGTCTTCATCGCCGGACAGGTCGCCTGGGACTCCGACGGCGTCACGGTCGGTGACGGCGACCTCGCCGCCCAGGTCGAGCAGTGCTACCTGAACATCGGCACCGCCCTGGCCGAGGTCGGCGCCTCCTTCGCCGACGTGGCGAAACTGACCGTCCACGTCGTCGACTGGACCCCCGACAAGATGCCCCAGCTGATGGACGGGATCACCCGGGCCGCCGCGAAACTGGGCACCGCGCCCGTCCCGCCGGCCTCCCTGCTGGGCGTCGCCGCCTTGGACGTGCCCGAGCACCTGGTCGAGATCGAAGCCACCGCCGTCCTCGACTGATCGGACGTTCCGACCATCGGGACGACCTCCGCACCGGCCGCGCCCCGGTCAGGGGCGCGGCCGGGTCACAGGGCCGGGATCTCGATGGCCGGGCAGCGGTCCATGACCATGTCCAGCCCGGCGGAGGTGGTCCGCTCGAAGGCGTCCTCGTCGACCACGCCCAGCTGGAACCAGACGGCGCGGGCGCCCGCCGCCGCGGCCTCGTCGGCGACCGGACCGGCCAGCGCGCTGTTCACGAAGACGTCCACCACGTCCACCGGGAAGGGGATCTCGGCCAGCGAGGCGTAACCCCGCTCGCCGTGGACCGTCTCCGCCTTCGGGTGCACCGGCACCACCCGCTTGCCGAAGCGCTGGAGCACCCGCGCCACGCCGTAGGCGGCGCGGTCGCTGTTGTTGGACAGTCCCACCACGGCCCAGGTGTCGCCGTGCTGGGTGAGGATCCTGCGGATGGTTTCCGAGTCGCCGTACACGCGTGCCGCCTCCTGCTCCCGCGGGCCGGCCGGGTGCCGCCCGCACCCGGCTTCAACAGGGAGGACACCCGTCCGATTCCCCCGTCCGATTCCCTTTAGGGTGGAGCGGGTGAAGGCAGACCAGTACGTCACGGTGGCCCGCGAGGGCGTCCACGAGTCCGAGATCAACCGCTCGCGCTTCCTCTGCGCGCTCGCGCCCGCCGCGACCGAACGCGAGGCCCAGGACTTCGTCGCCCGCATCCGCAAGGAGCACCCCACCGCCTCGCACAACTGCTACGCCTACGTCGTCGGCGCGGACGCCTCCGTCCAGAAGGCCAGCGACGACGGGGAACCGGGCGGCACGGCCGGAGTGCCCATGCTCCAGATGCTGATGCGGCGCGACATCCGCTACGCCGTCGCCGTGGTCACCCGCTACTACGGCGGTGTGAAACTCGGCGCGGGCGGACTGATCCGGGCCTACGGCGGAGTGGTCGGCGAGGCCCTCGACGCGCTGGGCACGGTCACCCGACACCGCTACCGGCTCGCCACCGTCACCGTCGACCACCAGCGCGCCGGCAAGACCCAGAACGACCTGCGCTCGACCGGCCGGACCGTGGTCGACCTGCGCTACGGCGCCGCCGTGGAGATCGAGATCGCCCTGCCCGAGGCCGACCTGCCCGCCTTCGAGGCGTGGCTCGCCGACAGCACGGCGGGCAGCGCGACCCTCACCCTGGGCGGGGAGACGTACGCCCCCTGAGCGAGGAGGCCGGGCGGGCGACGGGGACGGCGGATCCGCCGCCCCGGGTCAGCGCCCCGCCGACTCGCCCTGCGCCGCCTCGATGCCCGCGTGCAGGTCCACCGCGGCGTCCAGGGCCGCGCCGCCGGACAGGGTCAGACAGGTCAACAGGGCCAGGGCGGTGAGGTGCCGCGCGGTACGGGGGCGCGCCGCGTCCGCCGCCCCCACCGGTCGGCCCAACAGGGCCGCCACCCGGCGCGGTACCGGACCGGCCGTCGCGGCCAGCGCGAAGGTCGGACGCGCCGGGCCGGACGCCCCGGCCGCACGGGCGGCGAGCGCGGCCCGGCCGATGGCCCGGGCGGTCAGCGCGCGGTCACCCGTGGCGCGCGCGGCGGCCTCGTCGGCGCTGCGCTCCAGGGCGTAGGCCAGCGGTTCGCGCAGGGCGCGCAGGGCCGGATGGCACAGGGCCGCCAGATCGGTCACGGCGGCGAAGAGGTGGTGACGCTCGCGCAGGTGGGCGCGTTCGTGGGCGAAGAGCGCCTCGCGCTCGGCGGCCGTCAGCGCGCCCAGCATGCCGGTGGTCACCACGATCCGACCGGGGCGCCCGGGCAGCGCGTAGGCGTCCGCCCCCGGCTCGTCCAGGACGACCAGTTCTCCACCGGCCCGCGCCGCGAGCCGGCCGGCGCGGCGCAGCTGGGCCCGGCGCCGGCTCGCGGCCCGCACCAGCAGCGCGGCGGAGCAGCCCAACAGGGCCGCGGCCACGACGGCCACCGCCACCACGGCGTCGGGCGAACCGGTCCGCAGCGGAGTGAGCAGCTTGCCCAGCGCCGCGACGGCGCGCAGGTGCGTGGCGCCCGGGACCACGAGCAGGGCGAGGGAGGCCGTGCTGGCCAGGGCCAACGCCGCCGCGGCGGAGGTCAACAGCCACACCGCGTGCCGCGGGGGCAGGCAGGTCGCCAGCCGTCGGCCCACGGGCCCGGCGAGGAAGGGGACCAGCAGCGGCAGCCAGACCGCGTAGATCACGCACCGCCCCCGTCGAGCAGGGAGCGCAGCAGCTGCTCGTCGTCGTCGCTCAACTGCGAGACGAAGCGGGTCAGCACCGCGCCCCGGTCCTCGGTCTTCTGCAGCTCCGAGTGCATGCGACGGGCCGTGAGCCCGGAGGCGTCCTCCGTCGCCAGGTAGGCGAACCCGCGACCGGAGCGGGTGCGGGACACCGCGCCCTTCTCGTGCAACCGGGTCAGGATCGTCGTCACCGTCGTCCGCGCGTGCGACGTGCCCAGGGCCTCCTGGACCTGGCCGGGGGTCAGCGGGGCGCCGGCCGCCCACAGGGCCGCCAGCACCGACGCCTCCAACTCACCGGCCGGCAGCCGGTCCGGGTTGGCCTCAGCCATGGGGCGCTCCTCACGCTTCCTCCGTCTACGGTGATGTAGACCGTCTACCGCAGTGTAGTGCGGCGCCGCCGGAAGACCACGGGCCGGTCGGGCGTTCGGTCGAGCATGAGGATCGGTGAGGCATCCAGGGCCACTGGCGTGAGCGTGCGGTCGTTGCGCTTTTACGAGGACGAGGGCCTGATCGTCCCGGGGCGGCACGACAACGGGTACCGCGACTACTGCGCCGTCACCGTCGAGCGGGTGCGGGTCATCCGCTCACTGCTGGAATCCGGGCTCCCGGTGCGGTTGATCAAGGAGGTCCTGCCCTTCCTCGCCGAGCATCCGAACGGCGGGGCGGCCGCCCTGTGCGGGGAGTTCCTCGACGAGGTGCGGGACTACCACGGCCGACTCACCGAACGGATCGCCGCGCTCACCGCCCAACGGGCGGCGCTGGAGTCCTTCCTGAGCACCGCGCGGCCTCCGGCCACCGCGGGCCCCCGCCCCTGACCCTTGACCTTGACGTGTGCGTGAGGCTCCTACGGTCGCCGGCATGGAGATCCTTCAGCAGCGCGACAGCGGCGAACCCACGATGCGGGCCCTGGTCCAGCAGTCCCAGGCCGGGCCGCGGGACCTGGCCCTCGTCACCGACCGCCCCCGCCCCGCTCCGGGGCCGGGCGAGTACCTGATCCGCGTCGGGGCGGCCGGAATCAACTACGCCGACGTCATGCAGGCGCACGGCACCTACGGCGGCGGTCCGCGCGCGCCCTACGTCGCGGGCTTCGAAGCGGCCGGCACGATCGAGGCCGTAGGCCCGGACACCGCGGACCCCCTCCCGGTGGGCACCCGGATCGTCGGGGCCGGTGCGGGCGCGTTCGCCCCGTACATGGTCATGCCGGCCGCCGGCGCCCTGGCGGCGCCGCCGGGCTGGAGCGATGCCGAAGCCCTCGGCATGGTGCTGAACTGGGCGACCGCGCTGGCGGCGCTGAAACCGTTGGGCGGGCTCGCGCCCGGCGAGGTGGTCCTCGTCCACGCGGCGGCGGGAGGCGTGGGCCAGGCCGCGGTCCGCCTGGCCCGGCACTACGGGGCGCGCGTCATCGCCACCGCCTCGCCCGCCAAGCACGACACGGTCAGGGCGCTCGGGGCCGAGGCGGTCCTCGACGGCTCCCGGCCCGACCTCGCCGAGGCGATCACCCGGCTGACGGGAGGCGTCGACCTCGTCCTGGAGTCGGTGGGGCGGGCCACCTTCGACACCAGCCTCCGCGTCGCCCGCCCCTTCACCGGGCGGATCGTCGTCTTCGGCGCCTCCTCCGGAGACGCCGCCCTGACCACCCACGACCTCGTCTTTACCCACCACGTACAGCTCAGGGGCCTGCACATCGGCGCCCTGGCCTCGAAGGCCCCGGCCCTCTACCGGTCGCTGATCGCCGAGCTGCGGGAACTCGTCGCACAGGGCGCCTACCCGCCGGGCACCCCCCGGCTCCACCCCCTGCACGAGGGCCCCGCCGTCCTGCGGCAGCTCGAATCCCGCCGAACGACCGGCAAACACGCCCTCGACCCGTGGCGGTGAGGCCGTGGCCGTCCGCGGCCGTCCGTGGTCGCCGGCAGCCGCCCGTGGCTGCGCGCCGGGGCCCCGCGCGCGCCCGGCGGACCGGTCGTCCGCCCCCGGGCGCCAGTGGCAAACTGAGAACCGAGACGGACCGGACGCCGATTCGCGTTAGCGTGGTGGGTGCCTGCCGCGGCGCCCGTAGGGGGTCCGTGCTGGTCCCGGAGCTGGAGGAACGGTAAAAGTGCAGGTCGGAGCGGCATTGTGAGGATCCTCCACACCTCCGACTGGCATCTCGGCCGGGCCTTTCACCGGGTCAATCTGCTGGGGGCGCAGGCGGCCTTCGTCGATCACCTCGTCGAGACCGTGCGGGAGCGCGAGGTGGACGCCGTGCTCGTCGCGGGCGACATCTATGACCGGGCCGTGCCGCCGCTGCCCGCCGTCGAGCTGTTCGACCAGGTCCTGCGACGGCTCGCCGAACTCGGCGTGCCGACCGTGATGATCTCCGGGAACCACGACTCCGCCCGGCGGCTCGGCGTGGGGGCCGCACTGATCGGCCGCGCCGGGATCCACCTGCGGACCGACCCCGAAGGCTGCGCCGACCCCGTCGTGCTCACCGACGTACACGGCGACGTGGCGTTCTACGGGCTGCCGTACCTCGAACCGGCCCTGGTCAAGGACACCCTCGACGCGCCGAAGGTCAGCCACGAGGCGGTGCTCGGCGCCGCCATGGACCGGATCCGCGACGACCTCGCCACCCGTGGCCCCGGCGTCCGCTCGGTCGTCCTCGCGCACGCCTTCGTCACCGGCGGCCAGGCCAGCGACAGCGAGCGCGACATCGCGGTCGGCGGGGTCGACTCGGTGCCCGTCGCCGTCTTCGACGGAGTCGACTACGCCGCCCTCGGCCATCTGCACGGCAGTCAGACGATCAACGAACGGGTCCGCTACTCCGGTTCCCCGCTCGCCTACTCCTTCTCCGAGGTCCACCACCGCAAGACGATGTGGCTGATCGAACTCGGTGCCCCGGGCACGAGCCCCGTGGCCGAGCGGATCGACACCCCCGTGCCGCGCCCGCTCGCCCGCATCCGCGGACCCATCGAGGAACTGCTGGAGGACCCCGCGCTCGCCGGACACGAGCAGGCGTGGGTGGAGGCCACCCTCACCGACCCGGTCCGGCCCGAGGACCCGATGGCCCGCCTCGTCGCCCGCTTCCCCCACACCCTCAGCCTCGCCTTCGACCCCCAGGGCCGCGAGGAGGACGACGGCGCCTCCTACGCCCAGCGCCTCAAGGGCCGCAGCGACCAGGAGATCGCCGAGGACTTCGTCACCCACGTGCGCGGCGGGGGCTCCGCCGACGAGGGCGAACGGGCCGTGCTGCGGGCCGCCTTCGACGACGTCCGCGTCGAAACCGCCGCTTTGGAAACCGGACGTCAAGGGCGGGACCGATGAGGCTGCACCGACTCAAGGTCACCGCCTTCGGGCCCTTCGCCGAAGCGCAGGAGATCGACTTCGACACGCTCTCCGGCGCCGGGATCTTCCTCCTGCACGGACCCACCGGAGCGGGCAAGACCTCCGTGCTCGACGCGGTCTGCTACGCCCTGTACGGCTCCGTGCCCGGCCCCCGCCAGGCACCCGGCACCAGCCTGCGCAGTGACCACGCCGGTCCCGAGGAGGCCACCGAGGTCACCCTCGAACTCACCGCGGGCGGGCGCCGCCTGGAGATCACCCGGCGCCCGGAACAGCCCCGCCCTAAGAAGCGGGGCACCGGCACCACCAAGGACAAGGCCCAGAGCTGGCTCCGCGAACACCTCGGCGACACCGGCTGGCAGGGACTCAGCCGCTCCCACCAGGAGATCGGTGAGGAGATCGAGCAGCTCCTCGGCATGAGCCGCGAACAGTTCTGCCAGGTCGTACTGCTGCCCCAGGGCGAGTTCGCACGCTTCCTGCGGGCCGACGCGGAAGCCCGCGGCCGTCTGCTGGGTCGGCTCTTCGACACCCGCCGCTTCGCCGCCGTCGAAGCCCTGCTCGCCGAACGGCGCAGGGCCGCCGAGGCCAAGGTGCGCGCGGGCGACGAGAGGGTGCTCGGCACGGCCCAACGGCTGGCCCAGGCCGCCGGGGACAGCGCGGACCTGCGCGCCTGGCCGCTGCCCGGACACCAGCCCGGCGACCCCGGGCTCGCCGAGGCCGTACGGGCCTGGGCGGCCGTGGCGCGCAGCTCGGCCCGGGAACGGCTGACCGTGCGCGAGCACGCCCTCACCGTCGTCGAAGCCCGGCACGCGGCAGCCCGCCGGGCCGCCGAAGGCGCCCGCGAACTCGACCGGCTCCAGCGGCGGCACGCCGAAGCCGTCCACCGCGCCGAGGTCCTCGCCGACGCCGCATCCGAACGGGAACGGCTCCGCGAACGCCTCGACCGGGCCCGCCGGGGCGCCCTGGTCGCCCCCGCCCTCGACCTGCGCGACGCCGCGGCCGGCGCCCACCGGGCCGCCGTACACGCCGTCGACGACGCGCGGCAGCGCCTGCACTCCGACCTCGTCGAGGCGAGCGCCGAACAACTCGCCGCCCTCGAACAGCGGCTGCGCGGCGAGGTCGGCGCGCTCGGCGCCGCCCAGCGCGCCGAACAGCGCAGCGCCGACATCTCCCGCGAACGCGCAGCCCTGGAACGCGAGTCCCGTGCCGCCGAGGAACAACAGCAGGAATCCGCCGACTGGCTCGCCCGCTGGGAGCCCCTGCGGGCCGCGCTGCGCGAACGCGTGGACATCGCCCAACAGGCCGCGACCCAGGCCGAACACCTGGCGGGGCGGCTGGAGCCCGCCCGACTGCACCTGGCCGCGGCCCGCCGCCGGGACGCGCTCGCCGCCGAAGCCGAGGCCACCGCCGGAGAGCTGCTCTCCGTACGCGAGGAGTCCGCGACGGCCCGGGAGCGCTGGCTGGAGCTCAAGGAGACCCGGCTGCGCGGGATCGCCGCCGAACTCGCCGAGGCACTCGTCACGGGGCAACCGTGCACCGTGTGCGGCTCGGCCGACCACCCCGCACCCGCCCGCCCCGCCCCCGGCCATGTGGACCGCGCCGCCGAGGACACCGCCCACGCCCGCTTCGAGCAGGCCGAGGAGCGCCGCGCGACGACCGAGCGCAGGCTGGCCGCCGTACGCGAAGCCCGTACCGAGGCGGCGGCCGCCGCCGGGGACGCCACCACGGCCGAACTCCTCGACCGCACCCGGGAACTGACCGATCGGCACGCGGCGGCCCACTCCGCGGCGGCAGGACTGCACGGAGCCCGCGAACGACTGGCCCACGCCGAACGCGAACACGCCTCCCGCAGCGCCGACCGGCTCGAAGCCGAACGCCGCATCGCCGCCCGCTCCTCGCGCCGCGAAGTCCTGGACGAGGAACAACGAGCACTGGAAGAGGAACTGGCCCGGGTCCGAGCCGGCTCGGCCAGCGTCGCCGACCGGGCCAGGCTGCTGGAGACCCGGGTCCGCCTGGTGGCGGACGCGGCGGGCGCGCTGCACCGCGAAGAGGCCGCTGCCGAACGCCTCAAGGAAGCCGACGGCCGCCTCGCAGACGCCGCCTTCCGCGAGGGCTTCGACACCACCGTGGCCGCCGCCGACGCGGTCCTCGCCGAATACGAGCGCAGCGCCCTGCAACGTCGTGCGGATGCCTGGCAGGCCGAAGAGGCGCTGCTGGCCGACCGCTTCGCCGAGGTCGACGCCGCCCGCGCGGCCGAAGAGCCGCCCGCGGACCCGCGCGCCGCCGAGGAGCGCGCCGAGCGGGCCGCGGCCCGACTGCGCACCGCCGGTTCGGCCGCCGACGCGGCCCGGCTGCGCTGCACCGAACTGGACCGGCTGTCCCGGCAGATCGAGAACGAGCTGCGCGCGCTCGGCCCGCTCCGCGAGAGCTACGACCGGGTGGCCGCACTGGCCGCTCTCACCGCCGGCACCTCCGCCGACAACGAGCGCAAGATGCGCCTGGAGGCCTACGTGCTGGCCGCGCGGCTGGAACAGGTCGCCGCGGCCGCGACGGTACGGCTGCTGCGCATGTCCGGCGGCCGGTACACGCTGGTCCACTCGGACGCCAGGGCGACCGGGCGGGGCCGGTCGGGCCTGGGCCTGCACGTCGTGGACGCCTGGACCGGCAGCGAGCGGGACACCGCCACCCTTTCGGGCGGCGAGACCTTCTTCGCCTCGCTGGCCCTGGCCCTCGGCCTCGCCGACGTGGTGACCGACGAGGCGGGCGGGATGCGCCTGGACACCCTCTTCATCGACGAGGGCTTCGGCAGCCTCGACGAACAGGCCCTGGACGAGGTGCTCGACGTACTCGACTCGCTGCGGGAGCGGGATCGCAGTGTCGGGATCGTCAGCCACGTCGCGGACCTGCGCACGCGGGTCGGGACCCAGTTGGAGATTGTCAAGCAGCGGGGTGGTTCCGTGGTGCGCCACCACACGGGCGGCGCCTCGTAACCGAGGATGCCGGAGCGGGCGTCACCGCGCCGTCACTGCGTGTAGTCAATCCTTGCGTTCCGTCACGGACTCAGGGGGCGGCGGGACAGTGGCGAGGAGTAGATGACGCTCGTCGTCACCGATCCGAGTCCGGCGATCTTGCCCGTGATCTCCTCCAGGTGCGCCATCGAGCGGGCCACGACCTTGAGGACGAAGCAGTCGTCTCCCGTGACGTGGTGGGCTTCCAGGATCTCCGAGGTGCTCTCCAGCAGGGCGTGGAACGGCTTGTAGTTCCCGTGCGGGTAGCGCAGCCGGACCAGCGCCATGATGGACTTCCCGAGCTTCTCCGGGGCGACCACCGCGGTGTACCCGGTGATCACGCCCGCCTCCTCCAGTCGGCGCACCCGCTCGGTGACGGCGCTCGGGGACATCGAGACCGCGCGTGCCAGCTCGGCGAAGCTGGCGCGGCCGTCCTGCTGGAGGGCTTCCAGGATGCGCCAGTCGGTGGCGTCGGGGGAATAGTCGGTCATGTGCCAGGTCTAGCAGGGGAAATCACGGTTGGACAAGGTGACGGCAGTGGAATTCCACTTCCGAAGATGATCAGTCGAACGTAGATTCTGAGCCATGACGACGACGCAGCAGCCCACCGCCACCGTGCCCACCACCAACTCCGTCCTGCGGGTGCCCCCGGCCGCCCCGGCCGTGGCCGCCGCCTACTTCGCCGCGAGCCTCGCCTTCCACGCCGACGTCTCCGACGTCGCCGGCGCCTTGAAGGACCACCGCGAGCAGGGCGCCGAGCTCGGCTTCCAGATCATCGACTCGCGCTCCACCCCCTCCTGGGACCAGGCGCACGTCCCCGGGGCGATCCACCTGCCCACGGCCCTCATCCCCGAGCAGGCCGAGCGGCTCCTCGACAAGAACGTGCCCGTGGTCACCTACTGCTGGGGGCCGGGCTGCAACGGCGCGACCCGCTCCGCCCTCGCCCTCGCCCAGCTCGGCTTCCAGGTCAAGGAGATGCTCGGCGGCATCGAGTACTGGATCCGCGAGGGCTTCGAGGTCGAGACCTGGCAGGGCAGCGAGCAGCGCGCCGAGGCCGACCCGCTGACCGCCCCCACCGACTCCGACGACTGCGGCTGCTGACACCCGCCCCGCGGTCCCCGTACGACGACGGGCCGTTCGCCCCCCGCCGGGGGCTGTCT
>NZ_JBHWLC010000028.1:38455-94568 GCF_042730635.1 Streptomyces sp. NPDC059917 | reverse complement strand
GGGGGGGCCCCCCCGCGGGGGGGGGCCCCGCCCACGGCCGTGAACGCGTCTGCCGACTGCTCAGCGGACCTCGGTGATCTCCGGTCCGCGCTCCAGCTGGCCCATGCCGCCGGAGAAGCGCGAGCCCTCCTGCTCCTCCGTCTGCACGCCGTCCGGCACCATCTGGGCGTCGTTCGGCAGCTTCAGGACGATCGGGTCGCGCGGGGCCATCGGGCCCTCGCCGCGCACCACGACGGTGTCGCGGAAGATCTGCTCCAGCACCCCGGCGGCCTCGGGGCGCACCGCGCCCTGGCCGGAAATCACACCGCGCAGGAACCAGCGCGGACCGTCGACGCCGACGAAGCGCACCAGCTGGGCGCCGGTCTGGCCGTCCGGCAGCGGAACCGGGACCTGCGCGCGCAGCTCCCAGCCCAGCGGACCCTGGACCTCGTCGATGATGCCGCCCTGGGCGGTGATGCCCGCGCCGATCTCCTCGCGGACCTCGCCCCAGATGCCTTCCTTCTTGGGCGCCGCGAAGGCCTGCAGCTGCACCGCGCTGTCGTGCAGCACGACGGTCGCGGCGACGATCGCGTCCCCGGCGACCTCGACGCGCAGTTCCATGCCCTCGACACCCGGTACGAGGATGCCGCCGAGGTCGACCCGGCCCTCGGCGGGAGCCGAGACCTCGGAGTCGTCCCAGGGGCCGTCCGGACGCGGGGCCGGCGGCAGGTTCAGCCTGCGCGGCTCGCTCGCGGCGGAGTCGTCGGCGACGTCCTGGCCCTCGGCCTCGATGCCGTCGACCTGCTCGGCCGCGCTCCCGTCATTGACGGAGTCGTTCTTCTTGCGACGTCCGAACACGTCACTGTCCTTCCCGGTCGGTTACGACCGAAGCGTAGCCATTCCCACCCTGCTGACCAGCGCCGGTTCCGGCCACGGCCGCATGACCACCGGTGGAGCCGAAACCCCCCTCGGCCCGCGCCGAGCCGGGAAGTTCCGCCACCTCGTGGAAGCGCACCCTCTCGACCCGCTGGACAACCAGCTGGGCAATGCGGTCGAAACGCTCGAACCGTACGCTCTCGCGCGGGTCGAGATTGACCACGATCACCTTGATTTCCCCACGGTACCCGGCATCCACCGTCCCCGGGGCATTCACGAGGGCGAGCCCGCAGCGTGCGGCCAGCCCGGAGCGCGGGTGCACGAAGGCGGCGTAGCCGTCGGGCAGCGCGATGGACACGCCGGTGGGCAGCACGGCCCGCTCGCCGGGAGCCAGTTCCGCGGCCCGCGTGGTGACGAGGTCGCAGCCCGCGTCACCGGGGTGGCCGTAGGCGGGCAGCGGCACCTCGGGGTCGACGCGGCGGATCAGCACGTCGACGGGTGCGAAGGAGTTCTGGGACATCAGGGGTTCACCTCGAAGGCGCGGGCGCGCTTGGCCTGGTCCGGGTCGGCCATCGCCGCCCGGATCTCCTCGGGT
Organism: Streptomyces sp. NPDC059917; assembly: GCF_042730635.1. Classification (NCBI taxonomy): domain Bacteria; kingdom Bacillati; phylum Actinomycetota; class Actinomycetes; order Kitasatosporales; family Streptomycetaceae; genus Streptomyces; species Streptomyces sp. NPDC059917. The sequence continues at coordinate 93,118 of NZ_JBHWLC010000028.1, read as the reverse complement.
CGTCCGTTGTCGATGAAGTGGTCGACCTTGACCTCGATGAACAGGGCCTCGGCACGGACCGCGACCGGACCCTGCGGGCCGCCTATCCGACCGACGGCCGTGGAGTAGATCTTCCGTCCCGCGACGGCCGTGACCTCGGCCTCCAGGTACAGCACGGTGTCCACGGGCACGGGCCGCACGAAGTCGGTCTCCAGCCGCCCGGTCACCGCGATCACGCGCAGCAGCCAGTTCAGGGAGCCGAGGGTCTCGTCGAGCGCCGTGGCGAGCACGCCGCCGTGGGCCAGGCCCGGGGCGCCCTGGTGCGCGGGCTTGACGGTGAACTCGGCGGTGACCCGCACGCCCTCGCCGGCCCTGGCCGCCAGGTGCAGCCCGTGCGGCTGCCCTTCGCCACAGCCGAAACAGTGCTCGTAGTGCGCACCGAGGAGCTCGCCGGGTGCCGGGGCATCGGGGTGCCGCACCGGCGCCGTGGCATCGGCGGGAGGCGTCAACGCTGTGTTTCGTCCACTCACAGGCGCAGACCTTACCCGCGCCACCGGCCACGGGTCGCCCCGTGCCAAGCTTGGAGGCATGCAGCTCTCCCCCGCGCACCACGACGAACGACTGACCGCCCCCCGCGCCTGGTGGGCCATCTCCGTATTGCTGGGTCTGTCGTGCGCGCTGATGTTGCTGCCGCTGGGCACCCTGCCGCTGCTGGCGGGGCTGGTCGGCGGGACGGCGCTGGCCGGGGCGTGGGTGAGCTCGTACGGGTCCGCCCGCGTGCGCGTGGTGAACGGCGCGCTGAGCATCGGGGACGCGCGGATCCCGGTCTCGGCCCTGGGGGAACCCGAGGTGCTGGACGCCGACGAGGCAATTGCCTGGCGCACGCACAAGGCCGACGACCGCGCCTTCATGTTGATGCGCAGCTACGTGCCGACGGCTGTCCGCGTGGAGGTCACCGACCCCACGGACCCGACGCCGTACGTGTACGTCTCGACGCGGGAGCCGGAAGCACTGGCGGCGGCCCTGCGGGCGGCCCGCGCCTAGCTCGCGGGGGCCGGCCGGCGACCCACCGGGTCGCCTCGACCGGCACACGGATCACGGTGGTCCCGCGCGCCTCAGCCGTGCGGGCGTTCTCCGGGACCCTCGAGGGCGGCCCTGGTGGCCTCGGGAAGGGGCTGGAGGGGCTGCTCCAGGGGCGGCAGCTGTGCGAGCGCGCTCCAGGGCACGGCACGGCTGCGCAGGTCGCTGCGGACCTTCTCGGCGAGTTTGCGGGTGTCGCGGCGGTTCATCACCGCGCCGACGGCCGCGCCGACCATGAAGGGCATGAGGTTCGGCAGGTTCCGCACCATCCGCTTCATGATCTGCTGGCGCAGCTCGCGTTTCATCTGGCCGCCGAGGGCGGCATTGAGCGTGGTGGGCCGGGAGAGGTCCACGCCCCGCTCCTCCGTCCACGCCGTGAGGTAGCCGAGGCTGCGCTCTTTCAGCGTGCCGGGCGGCCGCAGGCCGTAGACCTCGTGGAGCTCGGCGATCAGTTTGAACTCGATCGCCGCGACGCCGGTGATCTCCGCGGCCAGTTCCGCCGGCATGGCGGGCGGCACGGGCAGCATCGCCGCCGCACCGATCCCCGCGCCGACGGTCGAGCTGGCGTTGGCGGCGCCCGCGATCAGCTTGTCGGCAAGCTGATCGGGACCCAGGTCCGGGAACTGCGCGCGCAGTGTCGCGAGGTCCCGTACCGGAACGCGCGGGGCGTTCTCGATGATCCGGTCGGTGATGAAGAGGGCCGCGGCCCTGACTCCCTCACCGCCCTTGCGCACCCCGTTCTTGACGGCGTGCAGCCGACGGGCCGTAGCGGCTCGCCGCGGCTCTTCGGCAGCCTCCGTGGCCGAGGGCTCAAGTCCTCCGGCCCCGGAGGGCAAGGCGGGCACGCCGGGCGCTTCGGGACCCGTTGCCGGGTCCGTGGCCCCCTCGTGCGTTTCCACCGGATCATCATGCTGTTTTCGCAGGCGGAGCCTGCGAAAAGGCGTCGAGCCCGTCACGGCCGACGCTCCTAGTCGCAGTCGCGACAGATCGGCTGGCCGTTCTTCTCCCGCGCCAGCTGGCTGCGGTGGTGCACCAGGAAGCAGTTGGTGCACGTGAACTCGTCGGCCTGCTTGGGTAGGACCCGGACGGCCAGCTCCTCGTTGGAGAGGTCCGCACCGGGGAGCTCCATGCCCTCCGCGGCGTCGAAGTCGTCGACGTCGACGGTCGAGGACGACTTCTCGTTACGACGAGCCTTCAGCTCTTCGATGCTGTCGTTGTCGACGTCGTCGTCCGTCTTGCGTGGGGTGTCGTAGTCCGTTGCCATTTTTCGCTCTCCCCCTCTGGGATTTAGCGGTGTCTCAGCGCACGTAACGCGCGAGAGGCCGGACTTGTGCCCGACCTGAGGCGGAGATTTTGCCTCACATCAAGGTCTGTTACTCAATCGACACCCAGCTGCTCGCCATGGGCGGCGTTCAGCTGGGATGACGACCGGGACCGTACACGGTCCGGGGGTCGCCTTGCACGAGCGCCACCCCGTGTATTTCCCGCCATCAGGGGGGCCGGAAACCCGGACTTCCCGGGCTTTCCGGCCGCCCCAGGGGTCACCGAACGTACAGGGACCCCCACTCGCCACTGTGATCGATCACACAGAATCCACCCCCGTGGCCGCTCTTTCATTCAGCCAAGAGCGAACACGGGCATGAAGTCTCAGATCGGCAAAGTGACACGCATCACGAGGCCACCGCCCTCGCGCGGCTCCGCGTGGATGCGGCCGCCGTGCGCCCGCGCGACCGAACGCGCGATGGAAAGGCCGAGTCCGACCCCCTTGTCGCTGCCCGTCCGCTCGGTGCGCAGCCGCCGGAACGGCTCGAAGAGGTTGTCGATCTCGTACGCGGGAACCACGGGACCCGTGTTCGATACCAGGAGCACCGCCTGGCCGTGCTGCACCTCGGTGGTGACCTCGACCCAGCCGCCCTCCGGCACGTTGTACCGGACGGCGTTCTGCACCAGGTTGAGGGCGATCCGCTCCAGGAGCACGCCGTTGCCCTGTACGACCGCCAGCGCGCGCTCGCCGCGGATCTCCACGCCCTTGCCCGCCGCCTCGACGCGCGCCTGGTCCAGGGCCCGGGAAGCGACCTCGGCGAGGTCCACCGGCTTGCGCTCGATGATCTGGTTGTCGCTGCGGGCGAGCAGCAGCAGGCCCTCGACGAGCTGCTCGCTGCGCTCGTTGGTGGCCAGCAGCGTCCTGCCGAGCTGTTGGAGCTCCACCGGCGCCCCCGGATCGGAGAGGTGCACCTCCAGCAGGGTCCGGTTGATCGCGAGCGGGGTCCTCAGCTCGTGCGAGGCGTTGGCGACGAAGCGCTGCTGGGCGGTGAACGCCCGCTCCAACCGGTCGAGCATCTCGTCGAAGGTGTCGGCCAGCTCCTTCAGCTCGTCGTCGGGCCCGTCGAGCTCGATCCGCCGGGTCAGGTCCGAGCCGACCACGCGCCGCGCGGTCCGGGTGATCTTGCCGAGCGGCGACAGCACCCGGCCGGCCATCGCGTAGCCGAAGGCGAAGGCGATGATGCTGAGGCCCAGCAGGGCCATCAGCGAACGGCTGAGCAGGTCGTCCAGCGCGTGCTTGCGCTGGACGTTGACGCACTCGGTGATCACCTGGTTGAAGCGGTCGAGCGACTGCTCGATCGACTGCACGCCCGCGCACGTGCTGCTGGAGACCTCCACCTTGGTCCCGCCCACGATCTTGAACGGGAGGTTGTTGCCCTCCCGCAGGGCCTGGGCGGCCAGCAGGTAGATGATCGACAGCAGCAGGATGCCCGCGATCAGGAACATGCCGCCGTAGAGCAGCGTGAGGCGTATGCGGATCGTCGGCCTGAGCCAAGGGAAGGGACCCTCGGGCTGGCCGGGGTCCCAGGTCGGTTTCGGTGGCGCCGATGGCGGCGCCGGAGACGAGGCCATCCTCATCAGATCCGGTATCCGGAGCCCGGTACGGTCACGATGACCGGCGGCTCGCCGAGCTTGCGGCGCAGCGTCATGACGGTCACCCGCACGACGTTGGTGAAGGGGTCGGTGTTCTCGTCCCAGGCCTTCTCCAGCAGCTGCTCCGCGGACACCACGGTGCCCTCGCTGCGCATCAGGACCTCCAGCACCGCGAACTCCTTCGGCGCCAGCTGCACCTCCTTGCCGTCGCGGAAGACCTCGCGGCGGTTCGGGTCCAGCTTGATGCCGGCCCGCTCCAGGACGGGCGGCAGGGCCACGGTCGTACGCCGACCCAGCGCGCGCACCCGGGCGGTCAGCTCCGTGAACGCGAACGGCTTGGGCAGGTAGTCGTCGGCGCCCAGTTCCAGGCCCTCGACCCGGTCGCTGACATCGCCCGAGGCGGTCAGCATGAGCACCCGGGTGGGCATGCCCAGCTCGACGATCTTGCGGCAGACGTCGTCGCCGTGCACGAGCGGGAGGTCCCGGTCCAGCACCACGACGTCGTAGTCGTTCACCCCGACGCGCTCGAGGGCGGCCGCGCCGTCGTACACGACGTCCACCGCCATGGCCTCGCGGCGCAGTCCGGTGGCCACCGCATCGGCGAGCAGCTGCTCGTCCTCGACGACGAGTACGCGCACGTCGTTTCCTTCCTCCGAGCCCTTCAGGGCACACGTGTGTTGCGTCGTCCATCCTGCCCCTTTCAGCCGTAAACCGGCTGTAAGGCGCCCCTGAGCCGCTCCGGCGGGGGGTGCCCGGGGATTCCCCGCCCTCACGAGGTTTCTGCGCCCAGGGTGCCGGGGAGGACGTCAGCACACCCCGATCACTCCATGCCAGTGGCGCGCTTCGTGCTCGCCGCCGCCGACCCACGTAGAAGGGGCGCATCCCATGGACGCATTCACCGCGGGTCTCCTGCAGCGCATCAGGAGCACGCAGACGGACCTCAGGCAGGCCCGCGAGGCGGGCGACGACTTCCTCGCGGAGGTCGAGCAGGCCGAGCTGGAGGACCTCCAGCGCCTCGCCGCCGAGCACGGCGTGCAGGTACAGGTCTCCGTCTCCGCCGCCTGACCGACCCACCGGCCCACCGGCCCGGGGCTCCGCCCCGGCCCCCGACCCGCACCCCCTCCGACCGTCCCGTCCGGCCCCGGCGCGCTCCGCGCCGGGGCCGGACGGCGTTCAGCCGACGGGTGCGACCGGTGGGGTTCGCTCGGCGGGGCTCAGTCGTGCCACGCCCCCGCCGCGTCGAGCAGCGGCTGGAGCGAGGCGAACACGGCCGGCGATCCGGCCACGACCAGCTCCCCGGACGCCCGCTGCCCCGGGCGGCCGCCCGTCAGGGCCCCCGCCTCGCGGGCGATCAGGTCCCCCGCCGCCAGGTCCCAGGGGTTCAGCCCGCGCTCGTAGTAGGCGTCGAGCCGCCCCGCGGCGACGTCGCAGAGGTCGAGCGCGGCCGACCCGCCCCGCCGGATGTCCCGGACCTGCGGCACGATCTGCCGGGCCACCTCCGCCTGGTGCGCGCGCCGCGTCTGGACGTACGCGAACCCGGTCGCCACCAGGGCCTGGTCCAGCGGCGCGGCCGACCGGCACGACAGCCGGGCGCCGCCCGTCCAGGCCCCGCCGCCCCGCACCGCGTGGTAGGTCTCGCCCCGCATCGGCGCCGCCACCACGCCCACGACCGTCTCGCCCCGGTACTCGGCGGCGATCGAGACGCCCCAGCTGGGCAGGCCGTAGAGGTAGTTCACGGTCCCGTCCAGCGGGTCCACGACCCACCGGACCCCGCTGGTGCCGGGCGTGTCCGCGCCCTCTTCGCCGAGGATCCCGTCAGCGGGCCGGCGCTCCGCGAGGAGACCGGTGATCAGCTTCTCCGCCGCGATGTCCATCTCGGTGACGACGTCGATCGGGCTGGACTTGGTCGCGGCCACCGCCAGGTCGGCCGGGCGGCCGTCCTTGAGGAGCGCGCCGGCGCGCCGGGCGGCCTCCAGGGCCAGCTCCAGCAGTTCGTCGAGGTCGGGTGCGGGGTCACCGGGGGTGCCGGGGGTCGCAGCGGTCACAGCGGGCTCCTCACGCGTCCGCGTACGGACTGTCGGCGCCCGCGGCCGCGGGCCGGGGCGCGCGCGCCGGGCAGCAGCCCACCGCGCACAGGTCGTGGCTCGGTCCGAGCAGTCCGAGCGCGCAGCGCTCCACCGGCTCGCCCCGCTCTCCCGCGGCCCGCTCCAGCAGCAGCTCGCGCACGGCGGCCGCGAAGCGCGGATCGGCGCCGACCGTGGCCGAACGGGCCACCGGGAGTCCCAGCTCCGCCGCCTTGGCGGTGGCCTCCGTGTCGAGGTCGTACAGGACCTCCATGTGGTCGGAGACGAAGCCGATGGGCACCATCACCACCGCGGGGGCGCCGGCCCCGTGGAGGGCCTCCAGGTGGTCGCAGATGTCCGGTTCCAGCCAGGGCGTGTGCGGGGCGCCGCTGCGCGACTGGTAGACGAGCCGCCAGGGCCGCTCGACCCCGGTCCCGGCCCGGACCGCGTCCGCGATCACCCGGGCGACGTCCAGGTGCTGCTTGACGTACGCGCCGCCCTCGCCGTCCTCGGTGTGGTCCGCGACGGGGCCCGAGGCATCGGCGGCGGAGTCCGGGATGGAGTGCGTGGTGAAGGCCAGGTGGGCGCCCGCGCGGACCTGCGGCGGCAGCGACTCCAGCGCGGCGAGCACCCCGTCGATCATGGGCTGCACGAAGCCCGGGTGGTTGAAGTAGTGCCGCAGCTTGTCCACCCGGGGCCGCTCCAGGCCCTCCGACTCGACCTTGGCGAGCGCGTCGGCGAGGTTCTCGCGGTACTGCCGGCACCCGGAGTACGAGGCGTACGCGCTGGTGGCGAGCACCGCGACGCGGCGGCGCCCGTCGACGGCGATCTCGCGCATCACGTCGTCCAGGTACGGAGCCCAGTTCCGGTTGCCCCAGTAGACCGGCAGGTCCAGGCCGTGCTCGGCGAAGTCCTTGCGCAGCGCGTCCAGCAGCTCGCGGTTCTGCCCGTTGATCGGGCTGACGCCGCCGAAGCCGAAGTAGTGCTTGCCGACCTCTTTGAGCCGCTCGCGCGGGATGCCGCGGCCACGGGTGACGTTCTCCAGGAAGGGCACCACGTCGTCCGGGCCCTCCGGGCCGCCGAAGGACAGCAGCAGCAGGGCGTCGTAGGGCGCGGCGGGGCCGGCGGGCGCGGGCCCGGCGTCGGTGGGGCGGGCGGCGGCGGGGTGCTGGTCTGACATGCCTCGAATCCTGCCACCCGCCCTCGGCGCCCGGGAAACGACCTCGCCCGTCGAACCCGCCCCGGCGCGCAGGTAAGGTCAGCCTAAGTTGTCCCTTTTGATTCCCCCTGCGGGTACCGCACCGACGGTCGTAACCTGTATGGGCCACCGACGTCCCTTACGGAGGGCTCCTTGCCCAGTCCCTACCGCGCGATCTTCGCCGCCCCCGGCAGCAAGCGGTTCAGCGCCGCCGGCTTCATAGGCAGGATGCCGCTGTCCATGGTGGGCGTCGGCATCCTCACGATGATCTCCGAGATAACCGGGCGGTACGGGCTCGCCAGCGCGCTCACCGGCACCCTCGCCCTCTCCGCCGCCGCGGTCGGACCCCAGGTCTCCAAACTGGTCGACCGGCACGGCCAGCGCCGGGTGCTGCGCCCCGCCACCCTCTTCGCCGTCCTCGCCGTGACCGGGCTGCTGCTGGCCGCCGCGAACGGCTGGCCGGACTGGACCCTCTTCGTCTTCTCCGCCCTCGCGGGCTGCGTGCCGAGCGTGGGTTCGATGATCCGCGCCCGCTGGACGGCGATCTACCGGGACACCCCGAGCCTGCACACGGCCTACTCCTTCGAGTCCGTCGTCGACGAGATCTGCTTCATCTTCGGCCCGATCATCGCCATCGGCCTGTCCACCACCTGGTTCCCGGAGGCGGGCCCGCTGCTCGCCGCGGTCTGCCTGCTGGTGGGCGTGTGGTGGCTGACGGCCCAGCGCGCCACCGAGCCCGAGCCGCACCCGCACGACGAGCACGCCGACCGGACCTCCGCCCTGCGCTCCCCCGGGCTCCAGGTGCTGATGGGCACCTTCGTCGCGACGGGGGCGATCTTCGGTTCGATCGACGTGGCCACCCTGGCCTTCGCGGACGAGCGGGGGCACAAGCCCCTCGCCAGCGTGATCCTGGCCGTCTGGGCGCTCGGATCCTGCCTCGCGGGCATCGCCTTCGGCCTGCTGCACCTCAAGGGCAGGGCCGAACGCAGGTGGGTGCTGGGCATTTGTGCGATGGCCGTGAGTATGATCCCCCTCCTACTGGCCGGGAACCTTCCGTTTCTGGCCGTGGCGCTCTTCGTTTCGGGTCTCGCCATCGCTCCCACGATGATCACCACGATGGCCCTGATCGAGGCGCACGTACCGCGCGCGAAGCTGACCGAGGGGATGACCTGGATCAGCACCGGGCTCGCGGTCGGTGTCGCGGTCGGCTCCTCCGTGGCCGGCTGGGTCATCGACGCCTCCGGGGCGCGCAGCGGCTACGTCGTCTCCATCGCGGCGGGGGGCGCCGCGGCGGCGGTGGCGTTCGCGGGTTACCGCCGGCTGACGAGGCCGGCGCAAGGGGAGGAGCCCTCTAGCGATGGCGGACACACCGACGGCGCTGACCGGCAAGAGCGGGCCGGGCAGCAGCAGCACGGCACCGACCGCAGCGTGGCGTAACTGGGCGGGCAACGTCAGCGCGACGCCCGCCCGTGTCGTGACCCCGACCTCGGTCGGGGAGCTCCAGGAGGCGGTCCGCCGGGCCGCCTCGGACGGGCTGCGGGTGAAGGCGGTCGGCACCGGCCACTCCTTCACCTCGGCCGCCGCCACCGACGGCGTCCTGATCCGCCCGCAGGCCCTGACCGGGATCCGGGCGATCGACCGGGCCGCCGGGACGGTCACGGTGGCGGCCGGCACGGCCCTCAAGGACCTCAACCTCGCCCTGGCGCGGGAGGGCCTCTCGCTCACCAACATGGGCGACATCATGGAGCAGACCGTCTCCGGGGCGACCGGCACCGGCACCCACGGCACCGGCCGGGACTCCGCCTCGCTGTCCGCGCAGATCCGCGCCCTGGAGCTGGTCACGGCCGACGGAAGGCTGCTGGTCTGTTCGGAGAAGGAGAATCCGGAGGTCTTCGCGGCCGCCCGGCTCGGCATCGGCGCGCTGGGCGTCGTCACCTCGCTCACCTTCGCCGTGGAGCCGCTGTTCTTCCTGACGGCCCGCGAGGAACCGATGCCCTTCGACCGGGTGACCTCCGAGTTCGAGCAGCACTTCGCGGAGAACGAGCACTTCGAGTTCTACTGGTTCCCGCACACCGGCAACTGCAACACCAAGCGCAACAACCGCAGCCAGGGCCCCGCCGCCCCGCCCGGCGCGGTCAGCGCCTGGGTCGAGGACGAGCTGCTCTCCAACGGGATCTTCCAGGTCGTCAACTCCCTGGGCCGCGCGGTCCCCGCGGCCATCCCCGGCATCGCCCGGATCGCCAGCCGCGCCCTGTCGGCGCGCACCTACACGGACATCCCGTACAAGGTGTACACGAGCCCGCGCCGGGTGCGCTTCGTCGAGATGGAGTACGCCCTTCCGCGCGAGCGCGTCGTGGAGGCGCTGCGGGAGCTGAAGGCGATGGTCGACCGCTCCGGTCTGCGGATCAGCTTCCCGGTGGAGGTCCGCACGGCCCCGGCGGACGACATACCCCTGTCGACCGCCTCGGGCCGCGACAGCGCGTACATCGCGGTGCACATGTACAAGGGCACGCCCTACCACGCCTACTTCACCGCGGCCGAGCAGATCTTCACGGCGCACGGCGGGCGTCCGCACTGGGGCAAGGTGCACACCCGGGACGCGGAGTACTTCTCGCGGCTCTACCCGCGCTTCGGGGAGTTCACCGCGCTCCGGGACCGGCTGGACCCGGAGCGGGTGTTCGCCAACGACTACCTGCGGCGGGTCCTGGGCGACTGACCCGGGGTCAGGAGGGGTTCGCCCCGTCCGCGCCGCCCCGCGGCGTGGACTTCTCCGGGCTCGGCGTGGACTTGGAGGGCGCCGGCGTCGGCGTCGGGTCCTTGGACCGCGAGGGGTCGGGGCTCGGCGACGGGCCGCCGGAGTGCGAGGGGCTCGGGTCGGGGCTCGGACCCGGCCCGCCGTGGGACCGGGACGGGCTCGGTGAACTCCCGGTCCCGGGAGTCCCGTCGTGCCCGCGCTCACCGCCGTGCGTGGGGCCCCCGGTGTGCCCCGGGGGCCGGGGGAGCTCCTTCTCGCCGCCGGTTTCGGTGCTGTTGCCGGTGACGACGCTGGAGAGGGGGGCCTTGCCCAGCTGCTCGCCCGAGAGGGTCTCGAACGCGACGATGCCGCCCATCGAGATCGCGAAGACGGTGGCCGCGGCGACCGCCGTGGACTTCCAGCCGCGGAACCGGGTGCCGTGGGTGGTGGCCCGGCTGAACTCCTCGTCCGGCGGCCCCTGCGGCAGACCGGCCGCGGGCACGAGGACCGTGGGCATCGCGGTGGTCGGCGGCCCGGCCGCGGGCAGGACGGTGGTGGCGTCGCCCGCCCCGTCCCCTTCGGCTCCGCCGGGCACCCGGGCGTCGCCCGCCCCGCCGTAGGCGTCGCCGTCCAGGACGGGCACCTGGCGGGCCTTGGGCCGGGCGCTCTCGCGCAACTGGTCGCCGGTGCGCCGGAAGAGATGGCCGATCACCGGGCCGCCCGCGGTGGCGACCACGCTGACCACACCGGCGCCCAGGATCGTCCCGTAGACGCCGAGCTTCGACGCGAGGACCGCGGCCGCGACGGTGGCCAGGGAGGAACCCGCGACCTGAGCCGCGCTCAGATCCAGCTTCTTCTTCTCCGGTGGCTCCACACCCCCGATCGACTCCAGCGTCTCCATGCCCCGCGTCGTCTTGTGACCCATCCCCATCCTCTGCGTGCCCGGACCCCGTCCGTTTCGGTGCTTCCAGCAGTTACTGACACCCGAGCGAAACGGATAGTTCCATTTCTGGTGATTCTGTGAAGCAAGACACCTGAAAACGGACGGAGGTCCAGGCACGTACGGAAGTACGGCCTTTCAACTGCCCCCGCCCTGGACAAGTTCGGCGGCGCGGCGGTCCACCCGCATGGCCCGAATGGAGTACTGTGGCGAGCCCTGGGGCCGTCCTTCCTTTCGGATGTCCGGACTCGGGAGAGGGGGCCGGCTGGTGCAGAATCGGCGCTCGAAACCGGCAATGCCACGGAATCTCACGGATTCCTGATGCGCAGAGTGACTGACCGGTCACTGTGTGTGGCCAACAGGTAACCGTGCCATGACGGCGATCAAGGGCGCATGCCCGACACGCCGGATGAACTCGGCAAGGTTGTGGCAGGCTGCACCCGGGCAGGCCACACTCGACTAGCGGAAGCAGCGACGCACGTGACGTCGGCAGGCACCACCCGGGAGGTCCCCATGCCCGAACTGCGTGTCGTGGCCGTCTCCAATGACGGCACACGACTGGTGCTCAAAGCTGCGGACAGCACGGAGTACACCCTTCCGATCGATGAGCGGCTGCGGGCAGCCGTGCGCAACGACCGCGCGCGCCTGAACCAGATCGAGATCGAGGTGGAGAGCCACCTCCGCCCCCGCGACATCCAGGCCCGGATACGAGCCGGTGCCTCCGCGGAGGAGGTCGCTCAACTCGCGGGCATCCCGGTCGACCGGGTGCGCCGCTTCGAGGGCCCCGTGCTCGCGGAGCGCGCGTTCATGGCCGAGCGGGCCCGGAAGACCCCCGTGCGACGTCCCGGCGAGAACACCGGACCCCAGCTCGGCGAGGCCGTGCAGGAGCGGCTGACGCTGCGCGGGGCCGACAAGGATTCCGTCCAGTGGGACTCCTGGCGCCGCGACGACGGCACCTGGGAGGTCCTGCTGGTCTACCGGGTCGCGGCCGAACCGCACTCCGCGAGCTGGAGCTACGATCCCCCGCGCCGCCTGGTCGTGGCCGTGGACGACGAGGCCCGCTCCCTGATCGGCGAGTCGGACGACCTGCCGGCGACGCCGGAGCCGAGCTTCCCCTTCGTGCCGAGGATCGCGCGGCTGCCGCGGGACCGGCCGCTGGACCGCGCGCTGGACCGGCAGCTGGAGCGGCCCGCGCCGCCGCCCCCGCCGGAGCCGGAGGAGGAGCGGGACTCGCTCACCAGTCTGTTGGAGGCGGTGCCGAGCTTCCGGGGCGACCTGGTCGTCCCGGAGCGTCCCTCCGCCGTCGAGCCGCCGGAGCCGGACGAGCCGGTGGCGGAGCAACCGCCCGCCGCCTCGGCGAGCACGGGTGCGGGGGCCGCGTACGCGGATGTCCTGATGCCGCGGACCGTGGCGGGACACCGGGACCGGCTGACGGGCACGACGGACCGTCAGGCGGAGGCCGACGGCGTCCGCCCCGGCCGCCGCGCCGCCGTCCCGAGCTGGGACGAAATCGTCTTCGGCACCCGCCGCAAGAAGCAGGAGTAACCCCGCCCCCACCGCCGGTGGGGCTTGACCGGGCAGTCCCCGTCCAAGCCCCACCGGCGGCACCCCGCACACGGCGCAGGCGCACCCAATCAAGCCCCGCCGGCGCTTGAGGCGCCGTCGGAGGCACCCCCGCGCACAACGCGGGCGCACCCGACCGGGCCGCGGCGGCGATCGAGGCGGGGACCGGGAGCGTCCTGTCGGGGGCTACTGGGGGGTCGGGCCCGTGGCCACCGGGCGGGCCGGGTCGGCGGACCACTGCGACCAGCTGCCCGCGTACAGCGCGGCCCCGATCCCCGCCACCTCCAGCGCCAGCACCTCGTGCGCCCCGGACACCCCCGACCCGCAGTAGACGCCGACCGCCACCCCCTCCTCGGCCGCACCCAACCCCGCGAACCGCGCCCGCAACGCGTCCGCCGCCAGGAACAGCCCGTCCGCCCCCACGTTCTCGGAGGTCGGCGCCGACAGCGCCCCCGGAATGTGCCCCCCGACCCGGTCGATCGGCTCGACGTCACCCCGGTAGCGCTCCCCCGCCCGCGCATCCAGCAGCACTCCGGCCCTGGCCAACGCCGCCGCCCCGTCGGCGTCCAGCAGCCCCGGCCCGCCCTCCGCACCCGGGTTTGGCTTGAAATCACCCTCGATCGGCGCCGACTCCTCGGCCGTCACCGCACCCCCGGCCGCCGTCCACGCGCCCAGTCCCCCGTCCAGGACCCGGACGTCCCCGTGACCCGTCCAGCGCAACAGCCACCACGCACGGGCGGCGGCCCAGCCCTGACCCCCGTCGTACACGACCACCGGCGTCCCGGCCGAGACCCCGGCCCGCCGCATCACCGCTCCGAAGGCCTCCGGATCCGGAAGCGGGTGCCGCCCGCCCGACCCCGCGGGACCTGCGAGTTCTTGATCGAGATCGACGTACACCGCACCGGTCAGGTGCACGGACGCGTAGGCGTCGCGCAGCCGGGGGCCACCGAGCTGCCACCGCACGTCGAGGAGGACCGGCGGCCGGCCCCCCGCCAGTTCGGCCATCAATGCGGACGCGGAGAGGATCGCGGAGTTCACGGGCTTCACAGTCATGCGGGCCATCCTCCTCCCCACCCGGTCGGCCCACGTAACAAGCCGGACATCGACGGGCCGTGGTGTTTCGGTCATCTCTGTCGCAGCACCCGGAAAAGCGGCCCGGTCGGGGCGCGCGAGCGTGCCGCGGGTGGAAACATCAGCCCCGAGACGGGGCGCGGTACGACGGAGGAGAAACCTGACATGACCGAGGCAGCGGGAGCGACGCGGCGCACTCCCGGCACACCGTGCTGGGTGAGCCTGATGGTGCACAGCCTCGGAACCACCGAGGACTTCTACGCCGACCTGTTCGGCTGGGAGTACGCCCCGGGTCCGGCTCAGCTCGGACCGTACGTCCGGGCGCTGCTGGACGGCCACGAGGTGGCGGGCATGGGCGAGATGCCGCCGGACCGTCAGCTCCCGGTGGCCTGGACGACGTACCTCGCCACGGACGACGCCGACGCGACGGCGGAGGCCATCCGCGCCTGTGGCGGCACCGTCGCGGTCGGGCCGCTCGACGCGGGCGCCGCCGGACGGGTCGCGATCTGCTCGGACCCGGCGGGCGCGATCTTCGGCATCTGGCAGGCCGAGGGCCACATGGGCGCCGGTACGGCCGGTGGCCCCGGTACGCCGATGTGGAACGAGCTGATCACGCAGGAGACGCTGACCGTCGGCAAGTTCTACGAGACGGTGTTCGGGCACGACGGCGAGGCGGCGGACGAGCCCGACCTCGACCGCCTGACCCTGCACCTGCACGGACGGCCGGTCGCCTCGGTGCACGGCGTCGGCCGTGCGCTGCCCCACGAGCGCGGCGCGCACTGGATGACCTTCTTCGAGGTCGCCGACCCCGACGCGGCCACGGCGCGGGTCGTGGAGCTGGGCGGCCGGGTGCTCGACGCCCCGCACGACGCCCCGCTCGGCCGACTCGCGCTGGTGGCGGACCCGGAGGGCGCGGTCTTCAGCCTCGTCCGGCGGGGCGCGTCCGCGGGCTGACCCCGGGCGCGGTCCGTCCCAGGGCCGCGCGCAGGGTGATCCCGTACCGCACCCGCAGGCGGCGCAACTCCCAGCCGGACAGCGCGGTCACCGACAGCGGCGGCCCGAGCAGGAAGAGGATCCGGACCGGGACCGGGGCGTCGACGGGCCCGTCCTCGAAGACCTGTACGATCGCCAGCCCCCACACCAGGACGGGGGAGATCAGCGGCGGCAGCACCTCGTGGACGTCGGCCGTGCGGAAGGCGTGGTGCACGGCGAGCGCGGCCGACGCGAGCGTGAAGGGGAAGGAGAAGAGCGCGACGAACCCGAGGATCGGGGCCAGCAGCATGCCGAGCGCACCGGCCCCGAACATCGTGTTCGTCAGGCCCTGTTGGAGCACTCCGGCCCAGAACGCCAGGGCGCTGGCGAGGAGTACGCCCAGCGAGATCAGCGGCCCGCGCAGCCTGCGCCGGTAGAAGGCCGGGCCGGGCGGCCGCGCCGAGAACACGAACGCACCGATCATGAGCGGGGCGAGCACCAGCAACAGGCCGGTGCTGATGACCAGTTCGACCAGCCGGTCCTCCAACAGGCCCTTGGCCGAACCCTTGACCGGGTAGGACCAGAGCAGCCAGAAGGTGGCGAACAGCCCGATGAGCGAACGGGCTATCTGGGCCCGCTCGATGGCGGGGTCCACGAGCCGGTCGGGTCGCGTGGGCCGGTGGACCCGCCCCGCGAGGTGGAAGGGAAGCAGCAGGAAGCCGACGCACCCCCGCCGCCGCCCGTCGCCCCCGCCCCGGCCGCCCCCGGCTCTGCCGCCGTAACCGTTCCCGCCCGTGTACGCGCTCACGCGTCGCCCCCCATGCCGTGATGATCACCGCATGATAGGTCGGCCGCGAGCGCCCTCCACCGCCGCGCCTGCTCCGCGGGACCGGACGTCTCGCGGCACGGCGGAAGCGTCAGGACCGACAGGTCAGGGCTGGGGCACCGGGAGGACGTCCGGGGAGAGCGCGCCGACCTGGGCCGCGGCGCTCGTCATGCGGCGCCGGTGGTGGCGGCGGCAGAGGACCTCGTAGCCGATCTCCCCGGCCGGGCGGTTCACGTCCCCGACGACGACCTGGGCCCCTTCGACCACCATCTCACCGGCGACCGTGCGGGCGTTGTGCGTGGCGCGCGCCCCGCACCAGCACAGGGCCTCCACCTGGAGCTGCTCGACGCGGTCCGCCAGCTCGATGAGCCGCTGCGAGCCGGGGAAGAGCTTGGTCCGGAAGTCCGTGGTGATGCCGAAGGCGAAGACGTCCATGTCGAGGTCGTCGACGATCCGGGCCAGCTGGTCGATCTGCTCCGGCGCCAGGAACTGGGCCTCGTCCACGATCACGTAGTCCGCCTTGCCGCCCTTGGAGAGGCGGGCGACCACGTAGGCGTACAGGTCCATGCCCTCGGAGGCCTCGACCGCCGCCGTCACCAGCCCGAGGCGGGAGGACAGCTTGCCCTCGCCCGCGCGGTCGTCGCGCGTGAAGATCACGCCCTGGAGCCCCCGGGCCGAACGGTTGTGCCCGATCTGGAGCGCCAGCGTGCTCTTCCCGCAGTCCATGGTTCCGGAGAAAAAAGCCAGCTCGGGCATGCGAAGTACGGGACCTTTCGAGATCGGGAAGACGGGAGGGCGGGCGGGAGCCGTGGCGCGGTGGCCCGGAGGGCCGGGGCCGCTAGGGCGTACGCACTTCGAGCAGCGGGACGAGCTGCTCGGCCGCGGTCATCGAACCGTGCATGCCCGCGAGTGCGGACTCGTTCGGCTCGGTCCGGGACGCGGTGATGGCGACCTGCGCGTGCGCCGCGGCGACGACGTCCCCGATCCGCCCGAGCACCCGCTCGTCGCAGGATCCGGGAGCGCCGAACCAGCCCAGCTCCAGCGCCTCCTCGCGGCTCGCGATCCAGAACCGGTCGCCGAGCACCTCGCGCCACACGGTCAGCACGTCGGCCTGCGCGCCCGGAACGGCGTACACGTGCCGGGCCCGGCCCTCGCCGCCGAGCAGGGCCACGCCCGCGCCCAGCTCCCAGTCCTCGTCGTAGTCGATGCGCGCGTCCTCGTCGAAGGGGATGTCGACCATCCCGTGGTCGGCGGTGACGTAGAGCGCGGAGCGCGGCGGGAGCTGCTCGGCCAGGCGCTGGACGAGCCGGTCGACGTACATCAGCTGGCCGCGCCAGGCGTCGGAGTCGACCCCGAAGCGGTGCCCGGCGCCGTCCAGTTCGCTGTAGTACGTGTAGACGAGCGAGCGGTCGCCGGCGGCCAGCCGCAGGGCCGCGAGGTCCATCCGGTCCTCGCCGGTGATCCGGCCGTGGAAGCTGCCGCCGCTCAGCGCGATCTTGGTGAGCGGGGTGTGCTGGAAGTCCGGGGAGGACACCTGCGAGGTGGCGACCCCGGCGGCGTCGGCCAGCTGGAAGACGGTCGGGTACGGCTGCCAGGTCTTCGGCTGGGTCCAGGGCTTCCAGCGCAGCTGGTTCATCAGCTCGCCGGTCGCCGGGTTGCGCACGGCGTAGCCCGGCAGGCCGTGCACGGCGGGCGGCAGCCCGGTGCCGACGGAGGCCAGCGAGGTCGCGGTGGTCGCCGGGAAGCCCGCGGTGATCGGGCGGCCGGTGCCGCCGCGCGAGCTGCCGAGGAGCGAGGTCAGGAAAGGGGCCTCGGCGGGGTGGGCCTTGATCTGCTCCCAGCCGAGCCCGTCGATCAGGAACACGCAGTTGCGGTCGGCGGGGGTCAGCTCGGCGATCCCCGCGGTGAGCCCGGGCACCCCCTGGCCGGCGGCCAGGGTCGGCAGCAGATCGGCGAGCGAACCGCTGCCGTACTGCGGAACGGGCGCGCCGGAGAGGTCCAGCAGCTCCGGCTCCTGCCAGTTCTGCTGTGCGGAGTACGTCATCAGCGGGCGGCCTGGGTGGTCGTGGCCGCGGTGGCCTCGCTGAGCGCCTGCGCGAAGGCGAGGGTCTGGCGCACGGCCTCGGGGCCGTCACCCGCTTCGCTGACCCGCAGGCTGAGGTCGTCGGCGGTGGAATTGCCGGTGTAGCCGTGGTCGGAGTCGCAGTTGGGGTCGCCGCAGGCGGCGGGCTCCAGGTCGATCCGGGAGACCGCACCCCACCCGATGGTCAGGACGACCTCGCGGGGCAGCGTGCCCGGGGTGTAGGACTCCGGGTTGGCGACGACGCGGCTGAGCACCACGGAGGAGATCCCGGCGACCTTGACCGACTCGGTCGAGGTGGTCGCGTACGGGGACGGGGACCCGGCGTCGGCGGCCTGCTCGTCGGTGTGGCTCACGATGAACCGGTTGCCGGTCAGGACGAGGACGGTGACGTGCCGACGGACCTCGTTGGAGTCGAAGGTGGTCTCCTGGTGGACCAGGTACGACGAGATCGGCTCGCCGCCCACGGCGGCCTCCACCGCCTCGGCCACGAGGGCCGGGTAGTAGCCGCTGCGCTCGATCGCCGCGCGCAGCCCCTGGGTCGTCGTACCGGATTTCGCCATGAGGTCCATCCTAAGGCCCGTACGGGGCACCTCGGCCTGCCCGGGCGGGTCCACTGGCCGACCGGGGCCTAGTAACTGGGAAGGGTGCGCGGCCCGAGGTCCGTGCGGGCGGGGGGACGGGCGATGCGGAGGGTGGCGCTGAGGACGGAGAGGCCCTCGGTGGCGACCACGACCGGTTCCAGGAAGACCCCGACCACCTCGGGGTGGTCGTCGACCAGCCGGGACAGCCTCAGCAGCAGTTCTTCGAGCGCCGCGGTGTCCACGGGGTCGCTGCCGCGCCAGCCGAAGAGGAGCGGGGCGGTCCGGATCGACCGGATCAGCTCGGCGGCGTCCCGGTCGGTCGCGGGGACCAGGCGGTGGGCGGTGTCGCCGAGGAGTTCGGAGGCGACCCCGGCCAGCCCGAAGGAGAGGACGGCGCCCGCGCCGGGGTCGACGACGGCCCGGACGACCGTGTCCACCCCGCGCGGCGCCATGGCCTGGACGACCGGCAGCAGCTCGGCGGGGCTGCCGAGGGCCTCGGTCAGCTCGTCGTAGGACCGGCGCAGCTCGGCCTCGGTGGTCAGGTCCAGCCGTACGCCGCCCAGGTCGGCACGGTGGCGCAGGTGCGGGGCGGTGGTCTTGAGCACCACGGGGTAGCCGAGCGCGCGGGCGGCGGCCGCGGCGGCGTCGGGGGTGGGTGCGGGGAGGGTGGGCCGTACGCGGATCCCGTAGCGGGCGAGCAGCTCCCGGGCCGCGTCGTCGGGCAGGGTCAGCGCGGCGTCGCCCGTGGTCTTGGCGAGGAGGTCGGCCAGCTGGTCGGCGGCGCCGGTCTCGTCGATGTCGTCGAACTCGGGCACGCGGCCGGGGTCGGCGGTGTCCCGGCGCCAGTGCGCGTAGCGGACGGCCTCGGCGAGCGCCCGCACCGCCCGCTCGGCGGCGGGATAAGCCGGCACCCGCCCCCTGCCCGACGAACCGGCTCCCGGGACCACGAATCCAGCCCCGCCGGCGTTTGAGGCGGAGGGCTCAGCCCCGCCCGCGCCGAACCCAGCCCCGCCGGCGTTCGAGGCGAAGGGCTCAGCCCCCGCGGCGCTTGAGCGGACGACGGTCGGGGAAGCCGGCCGCAGGCTCGTGGCCGCGGACAACGCCTCCGCCAACGCCCCCAGCTCCACGTGCACCACGGCCACCGGCTTGCCCGGAACCTCCCGCACCGCCTCCCGGATCGCCACCGCGAGCCCGTCCGTCAGGTCCTGGCGCCCGACGGCCGGGATCGCGGTGACGATCACCGCGTCGTTCGCGTCGGCGGCCAAGGCCGTCACCAGCGCCACCCGGAAGTCCTCCGGGGTCGCCTCCGTCGTGAGGTCCAGCTGGGGCCACGGCCGCAGCCCCTCGGTCAGGCAGGCGTCGTACGTCAGGACGCCCAACGATTCGGAGTTCCCGAGGATCGCCACCCGCGGCCCGCCCGGCAGCGGCTGCGACCCGAGCAGCAGGCCCACGTCCACCAGCTCGGTCACCGTGTCCACCCGGATCACCCCGGCCTGGCGCAGCAGCGCCGAGACGGTGGCGTCGGGCAGCCGGGTGCCGGGGACCGCGTGGCCCGCCGGGGTGACCCCGCTGTGGCGGCCGCCCCTGGCCACGACCACCGGCTTCACGGCCGCCGTGCGCCGGGCGATGCGGGTGAACTTGCGCGGGTTGCCGAGGGTCTCGAGGTACATCAGGGCGACGTCGGTGGCCGGGTCGTCGTACCAGTACTGGAGGATGTCGTTGCCCGAGACGTCCGCCCGGTTGCCCGCCGAGACGAAGGAGGACAGGCTCTCGCCGCGCCGCAGCAGCCCGGCGAGGAGGGCGATGCCGATGGCTCCGGACTGGGTGAACAGGCCGATCCGGCCGACCTCGGGGGTCGGCGCGGGGGCCAGCGAGGCGTTGAGCCGGACGTCCGGCGCGGTGTTGATCACGCCGAAGGCGTTGGGGCCGACGATCCGCATGCCGTAGGTGCGCGCCTGGCGCACCAGTTCGCGCTGGCGCTCCAGCCCCACGGGCCCGCTCTCGCCGTAGCCCGCGGAGAGCACCACCAGTCCCTGCACCCCGTGCTCGCCGCAGTCCGCGACCGCTTCCGGGACCTGCTCGGCGGGGACCGCCAGCACCGCGAGGTCGACGGGCTCGCCGATGGCGCCGAGGGTGCGGTGCGCCCGTACGCCGAGCAGGGTGTCGGAGGTCACCGCCCGGTTGATCGCGTAGAGCGGTCCGTCGAAGCCGCTGTCGCGGAGGTTGCGCAGGGCGGCGGCGCCCACGCCGGTACCGGTGCGGCTGGCGCCGACGACGGCGACGGAGCGGGGGGCGAGGAGGCGCTGCACGGAGCGGGCCTCGGCGCGCTGCTCGCGGGCGCGCTGGACCGCGAGCGACTCCGCGGTCGGTTCGAGGTCGAGGGTGAGGTGGACCGAGCCGTCCTCGAAGGATCGCTTCTGCTCGTAGCCGACCTCTTTGAAGACCTTGATCATCTTGACGTTGGCGGGCAGCACCTCGGCGGCGAAGCGGCGGATCCCGCGTTCGCGCGCGACCGCGCCGATGTGTTCGAGGAGCGCCGAGGCGACGCCGCGGCCCTGGTGGGCGTCCTGGACGAGGAAGGCGACCTCGGCCTCGTCGGCGGGCCCGGAGGCGGGGCGGCCGTCGGAGCCGATCCGGTCGAAGCGGACGGTCGCGATGAACTCGCCGCCGACCGTGGCCGCGAGGCCGACCCGGTCCACGTAGTCGTGGTGGGTGAAGCGGTGCACGTCCTTGGCGGACAGGCGGGGGTGGGGGGCGAAGAACCGGTAGTACTTCGACTCGTCCGAGACCTGCTCGTAGAAGCTGACCAGGCGGTCCGCGTCCTCGGTGGTGATGGGCCGGATCCGGGCGGTGCCGCCGTCGCGCAGCACGACGTCCGCTTCCCAGTGGGCCGGGTACGAGGGGTCCGACGCGGTGGTCATGGGGTCACCCTAGGGCCTGTCCCGGGCGGACGGGGGGCGGGCCGGCGCCGGGGGCGCACCGGGGCTGCGCCGAGGGCGCATCGGCCGGGCCGCGTGCGCGCGGCGCATTAGGCGGGCCGGGGCAAATCAGTGCAAGCTGGGGAGGGTCGAACGGCAGGCTGATTGGGGTCGAAGGTCGGCCGAAGCATTCGGAGTGCCGTGAGAGACTGGTCTAGACAACCGTAAGAACCTGAAGGGCATCACCATGGCAGAGCGCCGCGTCAACGTCGGCTGGGCCGAGGGCCTGCACGCTCGTCCCGCCTCGATCTTCGTCCGGGCGACGACCGCTTCCGGCGTCCCGGTGACGATCTCCAAGGCCGACGGCAACCCGGTCAACGCCGCGTCCATGCTCGCGGTTCTGGGCCTGGGCGCCCAGGGCGGCGAGGAGATCATCCTCGCGTCCGACGCCGAGGGTGCGGACGCCGCGCTCGACCGCCTGGCGAAGCTGGTCGCCGAGGGCCTCGAGGAGCTCCCCGAGACCGTCTGACCCCCGGGTCCGACCCCACGCACCACACACGGCGGAGCCGTGGCCCCCGCATTCCGGGAGCCACGGCTCCGCTGCTTTTCGGCGGGGTGCGCAATTCTCCGTACCGGAAATAGCGGGCCGCATTCGACCGCGGGAATATCCTCCCCCGTCCTTCCTATACGGGAATTGTTAAAGCCGGCTGCTCGCCGTGTTTACGGCAGGTTGCGAAGTCCTCACGCGCAGCCGGTGCGCTCCCGCCGCCCGTCCGGTGTGCGCCGCGGTGAGCGCGCGCGCCCGCTCCGCGTCGCCGCGCGCCACCGCGTCCACGATCGCGCCGTGCTCCGCCCAGGAGTCCACGGGCCGCGCCGGGGCGTCCACGGCGTACATCCAGGTGATCTTGTGCCGCATCTGGGTCAGCAGCGCGATCAGACCGGGGCTGTCGGAGGCCTGGGTGAGCGTCTCGTGGAACCACCCCCCGAGCGCCCGCAGATCCTCCCCCTGGCCCCTCCTGGCCCGTTCCTGGCCCAATCTGACCAGCCCGCGCAGCACCTTGAGGTGCGCCTCGCTGCGCCGCCGGGCGGCCCGGGCCGCCGCGAGGGGCTCCAGCAGCGTGCGGACCTCCAGGAGGTCGGCCGCCTCCTGCGCGGTCGGCTCGGCGACGCAGGCGCCCGCGTGCCGGCGCGTGGTGACGAAGCCCTCGGACTCCAGGGTGCGCAGGGCCTCGCGGACGGGGACGCGGGAGACTCCGTAGCGGCGGGCGAGCAGCTCCTCGGTGAGCCGCGCGCCCGGGCCGAAGACCCCGGAGACGATGTCGTCGCGGATCGCCGTACATACCGCGTGCGCGGGAATTCGCAAGACCGGACCTCCACCGAATGCCGTTTCCGCAGACTCCATTTCGCGACTCTATTGCAACACGCGATATTTTCCGAGGACGGATGGAAATGAGCGGCCGGTGGACGATCCCCGTCACGCGCTCCGCGCACGACACGAAGGCCCCGGCTCGGTGAGCCGGGGCCTTCGGGGAGCTGCTGTGCGGGCGGGGTCAGATCGCGACGCCGCGGGCCCGCAGGTAGGCGATCGGGTTGATGTCCGAGCCGTACGACGGGCCGGTGCGGGCCTCGAAGTGCAGGTGCGCGCCGCTGACGTTGCCGGTGTCGCCCGAGAGGCCGATCTGCTGTCCGGCGGTGACCTGCTCGCCGGCCGAGACGCTGAGGCTGGAGAGGTGCGCGTACTGGGTGTACGTACCGTCGTTGTGCTTGATGACGATGTTGTTGCCGTACGCGCCGCCGTTGCCGGCCTCGACGATGACGCCCGCACCCACGGCGCGGACGACGTTGCCCACGCCCGCGTGGAAGTCGATGCCGGTGTGGCTGCCGGAGGACCACATGCTGCCGCCCGCACCGTACTGGGTGCTGACGTAGGAGCCCTCGATCGGCGTCACGAAGGTGTTGAGGCGCTTGCGCTCCTCTTCGCGGTCCGCGCGCTCCTTGGCCTCGCGCTCGGCCTTGGCCTTCGCCTCGGCCATCCGACGGGCCTCGGCGGCCTTCGTCTTGGCCTCGGCCTCGGCCTGCGCCTTGAGGGCGGCCGTGTCGGCGGCGTTGCGCTGGGCGTCGGCCTGCGCCTCGATGTCGCCGGAGAGGTCGTCGGCGACGACGACGGCCTTCATGCCGGAGTCCTGGGGAACGCTGCTGCTGTGGTTGTCCGCGGCGAAGGCCGGGGCAGCGAGGGTGGCCGCGACGCCGGTGGCGGCGAGGGCGGCTATACCGGCGACGCCTGCGGTCTTCCGGCTCAGACGGCTGGAACCACGGTGCTTGCCGGAGGAGGCACGACTGCTGCCGAACGCCATGAAGAGGTTGATCCTTTCCTTCCCTCTCGCCTACCGGGTTAGCTGACGGGTTCGGAGCAGGAAGGTCTCCTACGGGCCCCCTCTTGCGAGGTGGTCCGATTCACCCCAGGGACTGTGGGTCCCCGGCTCCCCAGGCTCGCGCCTGACGGGGACTCGGCGATCGCTGTCCGGTGCCGCGAGTGCGGCTGTGACAACTGACGGACAGCACGGCCGACGCTAGGCGGATCATCAGGCAATCACCAAACACACGAGCCCCATTGTTACCTACATCACGCGACATAGAAGCAACCTCTCCACCAAACGGACAAAAGGGGTTCCGGTGGACGAGCCACCGAAACCCCTTGCGGAACGCCGTCAGTTCACGTCCCGTTCGCCCTGTAAGGCCCGTTCGGCCTCAGTTGGCGACGACGCTCACGTCGCCGATGCCGAGTGCGCGCACCGGCTCCTCGATCTGCGCGGCGTCACCGACGAGCACCGTGACGAGCCGGTCCACCGGGAAGGCGTTGACGACGGCCGAGGTGGCCTCCACCGTGCCCGTCTCGGCCAGCCGCGCGTACAACTGCGCCTGGTAGTCGTCCGGCAGCTCCTGCTCGACCTGGTCGGCCAGGGTGCCGGCGACGGACGCGGCCGTCTCGAACTTGAGCGGCGCCACGCCCACCAGGTTCTGCACCGCCACGTCGCGCTCGGCGTCGGTCAGTCCGCCCTCCGCGAGGGTGCGCAGCACCTTCCAGAGGTCGTCCAGCGCCGGACCCGTGTTCGGGGTGTCCACCGAACCGCTGATGGCGAGCATCGAGGCACCGGTGCCGTCCGCGGTGGACCGCAGCACCTGACCGAAGGCGCGCACGCCGTAGGTGTAGCCCTTCTCCTCGCGCAGGACCTTGTCCAGACGGGAGGTCAGGGTGCCGCCCAGGCAGTACGTGCCGAGCACCTGGGCCGCCCAGACCCGGTCGTGCCGGTCCGCGCCGATCCGCCCGATCAGCAGCTGCGTCTGGACCGCGCCCGGCCGGTCCACGATGACCACGCGGCCCGTGTCGTCCGCGGTGATCGCCGGCACCGGGAGCGGTTCGGCCGTGCCGCCCGTCCAGGTGCCCAGGGTGTCGGCCAGGACGGCGTCCAGGTCGATGCCGGTCAGGTCGCCGACCACCACCGCGGTGGCCGTCGCCGGGCGCACGTGGGCCTCGTAGAAGCCGCGCACGGCCGCGGAGTCGATCCGGGCCACCGTCTCCTCGGTGCCCTGGCGCGGGCGGGACATCCGCAGCGTGGCCGGGAACAGCTCCTGGGAGAGCTGCTTGGCGGCGCGGCGCTGCGGGTTGGCCAGCTCGTGCGGGATCTCGTCGAGCCGGTTGCGCACCAGGCGGTCGACCTCGCTGTCCGCGAAGGCGGGGGCGCGCAGCGCCTCGGCGAGCAGCGCCAGGGCCTTGGCCAGCCGGGAGGCCGGGACCTCCAGGGAGACCCGGATGCCCGGGTGGTCGGCGTGCGCGTCGAGGGTGGCGCCGCAGCGCTCCAGCTCGGCCGCGAACTCCTCGGCGGAGTGCTTGTCGGTGCCCTCGGAGAGCGCGCGGGCCATGATGGTGGCCACGCCGTCCAGGCCGGCCGGTTCGGCGTCCAGCGGGGCCGCGAGGTTGATCTCGACGGCCACCACCTGCTGGCCGGGCCGGTGGCACCGCAGCACGGTCAGGCCGGTGGCCAGCGCGCCGCGCTCGGGGGCCGGGAAGGCCCACGGCTTGGCCTCGCCGGGCTGCGGCTGGGGGTGGAAGGTCATCGTGACGGCTGCGGTGTCGCTCACTGCTCCGCCCCTTCGGTCTCGTCGTTCTCGGCGGCTTCCTCGGCGTCCTCGGCCGCGAGCGGCTCGTAGACGAGCACCGCGCGGTTGTCCGGGCGCAGTCGGGCCGCGGCCACGGCCTGCACCTCCTCGGCGGTGATGTCGAGGACGCGGCCGACGGCGGTGAGCGCCAGCTGCGGGTCGCCGAAGAGCACCGCGAAGCGGCACAGTTCGTCGGCGCGGCCGGCCACCGTGCTCAGCCGGTCCAGCCATTCGCGCTCCAGCTGGGCCTGCGCGCGCTCCATCTCCTCGGCCGTCGGGCCCTCGGCGGCGAACCGCGCGAGCTCCTCGTCGACGGCGGCCTCGATGTCGGGCACCTCGACCCCGCCGGAGGTCTTGACGTCCAGCCAGCCGAGCGAGGGGGCACCGGCCAGGCGCAGCATGCCGAATCCGGCCGCCACGGCGCTCTGGTCGCGGCGGACCAGGCGGTTGTGCAGCCGCGAGGACTCGCCGCCGCCCAGGATGGTCAGGGCCACGTCGGCCGCGTCGCAGTCGCGGGTGCCGTCGTGCGGGAGGCGGTAGGCGGCCATCAGCGCGCGGGCCGGGACCTGCTCGACGATCTCCTCGCGCAGCTGGCCGCCCATGGTGTCGGGCAGCGAGCCGTCGCGCGGCGGCTGCTTGCCGTCGTGCGCGGGGATGCTGCCGAAGTACTTCTCGACCCAGGCCAGCGTCTGCTCGGGGTCGATGTCCCCGACGACCGACAGCACCGCGTTGTTGGGCGCGTAGTAGGTGCGGAAGAAGGTCCGCGCGTCCTCCAGGGAGGCCGCGTCCAGGTCGGCCATCGAGCCGATCGGGGTGTGGTGGTACGGGTGGCCCTCGGGGTAGGCGAGCGCGGTCAGCCGCTCGAACGCCGTGCCGTAGGGGACGTTGTCGTAGCGCTGGCGGCGCTCGTTCTTGACGACGTCGCGCTGGTTCTCCATGGACTCGTCGTCCAGGGCGGCCAGCAGCGAGCCCATCCGGTCCGCCTCCAGCCACAGCGCGAGTTCCAGCTGGTGGGTCGGCATCGTCTCGAAATAGTTGGTGCGCTCGAAGCTGGTGGTGCCGTTGAGCGAACCGCCCGCGCCCTGCACCAGCTCGAAGTGGCCGTTGCCGGACACGCTCTTCGAACCCTGGAACATCAGGTGCTCGAAGAGGTGAGCCAGCCCGGTGCGGCCCTTGACTTCGTGGCGCGAACCGACGTCGTACCAGAGGCAGACCGCGGCGACCGGGGTCAGGTGGTCCTCGGAGAGCACCACGCGCAGGCCGTTGGCCAGGCGGTGCTCGGTCGCTGTCAGGCCGCCGGAGCCGGCCTGAGCTGTGGCCGTGTGACCCATGGGCATGTGGTCCCTTCGATCGCGATGTAGAGAATTCCGTCAGACCTGTCACTGTATGCAAGCGCGTCGGCCCCTGGAGAAGTTCCCGGGTCACTCCTGGGTCGGAGTCGGCGTTGTCGGAGCCTCGGGCCACAATGGTCCGCGTCAGACACAGCACCCATCACATGGTTAAGGAGCCGCGCAGCGATGGCCCGCCGCAGCACGAAGACCCCGCCGCCGGAGGATTTCGAGGAGAAGATCCTCGACATCGACGTCGTCGACGAAATGCAGGGCTCCTTCCTCGAGTACGCGTACTCGGTGATCTACTCCCGCGCCCTGCCCGACGCCCGGGACGGCATGAAGCCGGTGCACCGCCGCATCGTCTACCAGATGAACGAGATGGGGCTGCGCCCCGATCGCGGGTACGTGAAGTGCGCCCGCGTCGTCGGCGAGGTGATGGGCAAGCTCCACCCGCACGGTGACGCGTCGATCTACGACGCCCTCGTGCGCATGGCCCAGCCCTTCTCGATGCGCCTGCCGCTGGTCGACGGCCACGGCAACTTCGGTTCCCTCGGCAACGACGACCCGCCCGCCGCCATGCGGTACACCGAGTCGAAGATGGCCGACGCCGCCTCGCTCATGACGGAGTCGATCGACGAGGACACCGTCGACTTCACCCCGAACTACGACGGCCAGGAGCTCGAACCGGCGGTACTGCCGGCCGCGTACCCGAACCTGCTGGTCAACGGCGCGTCCGGGATCGCGGTGGGCATGGCCACCAACATGCCCCCGCACAACGTGGGCGAGGTCATCGCCGCCGCCCGGCACCTGATCCGCTACCCGGAGGCGGACCTGGAGGCGCTGATGCGCTTCGTCCCGGGTCCGGACCTGCCGACCGGCGGCCGGATCGTGGGCCTGTCCGGCATCAAGGACGCCTACGAGAACGGGCGCGGCACCTTCCGGATCCGCGCGACGGTCTCCGTGGACAACGTGACGGCCCGCCGCAAGGGCCTGGTCGTCACGGAACTGCCGTTCTCGGTCGGCCCCGAGAAGGTCATCGCGAAGATCAAGGACCTGGTCGGCTCGAAGAAGCTCCAGGGCATCGCCGACGTGAAGGACCTCACGGACCGCTCGCACGGCCTGCGCCTGGTCATCGAGATCAAGAACGGCTTCCACCCCGAGGCCGTGCTGGAGCAGCTGTACAAGCTGACGCCGATGGAGGAGTCCTTCGGCATCAACAACGTCGCGCTGGTGGACGGTCAGCCGCTCACCCTCGGCCTCAAGGAGCTGCTGGAGGTCTACCTCGACCACCGCTTCGAGGTCGTGCGCCGCCGCAGCGAGTTCCGCCGCACCAAGCGGCGCGACCGGCTGCACCTGGTCGAGGGCCTGTTGGTGGCCCTCGTCGACATCGACGAGGTCATCCGGCTCATCCGCGACAGCGAGAACTCGGCGCAGGCCAAGGCCCGGCTGATCGAGCGGTTCTCGCTGAGCGAGGTCCAGACGCAGTACATCCTGGACACCCCGCTGCGCCGGCTCACCAAGTTCGACCGGCTGGAGCTGGAGACCGAGCAGGACCGCCTCAACGGCGAGATCGACGAGCTGACCGGGATCCTGGAGTCGGACACCGAGCTGCGCAAGCTGGTCTCCAACGAACTGGCGGCGGTCGCGAAGAAGTTCGGCACCGAGCGGCGCACGGTGCTGCTGGAGTCGGCGGGCTCGGCGGTCACGGCGGTTCCGCTGGAGGTCGCGGACGACCCGTGCCGGGTACTGCTGTCCTCGACCGGGCTGCTGGCCCGGACCGCCAACGGCGAGCCGCTCGCGGTCGCCGAGGACGGGGCGGCGCGGGCCAAGCACGACCTGATCGTCTCGCAGGTCGCGGCGACCGCGCGGGCCGACGTGGGCGTGGTCACCTCGTCCGGGCGGCTGCTGCGGCTCTCGGTGATCGACCTGCCGCAGCTGCCGGACACGCACGCGGCGCCGAACCTGGCGGGCGGGGCCCCGGTCGCGGAGTTCCTCTCCGGGCTGGAGGCCGACGAGAGCGTGGTCTGCCTGACCTCGCTGGACGAGTCCTCGCAGGGCCTGGCGCTGGGCACCGAACAGGGCGTGGTCAAGCGGGTCGTGCCGGACTACCCGGCCAACAAGGACGAGCTGGAGGTCATCACCCTCAAGGAGGGCGACCGGATCGTCGGCGCGGTCGAGCTGCGCACGGGCGAGGAGGACCTGGTCTTCATCACCGACGACGCCCAGCTGCTGCGCTACCCGGCGGGGCAGGTCCGTCCGCAGGGCCGCCCGGCGGGCGGCATGGCGGGCATCAAGCTCTCCGACAACGCCAAGGTGATCCACTTCTCGGCGGTGGACCCCGCCGCCGAGGGCGTGGTGTTCACGGTGGCCGGTTCGCACGGCACCTTGGACGATTCGGTGCAGTCGGGCAAGCTCACCCCCTTCGACCAGTACCCGCGCAAGGGCCGCGCCACCGGTGGTGTGCGCTGCCAGCGGTTCCTCAAGGGCGAGGACGTGCTGGTGCTGGCCTGGGCGGGCGGCAGCCCGGCCCGGGCGGCGGGGGCCAACGGCGCCCCGGCCGCGCTGCCGGAGCCGGACCCGCGCCGCGACGGCTCGGGCACCGCGCTGCCGGCGTCGGTGAGCGCGCTGGCCGGAGCGGTGCTGTAGCGGCGCGGTAGCGGCTCCGGGGCGGGGGTCCGCCCGATCGGGTCAGCCGATCGGGTCGGCCGGGTCCTGGCGGACGTAGCGCAGGACGCCCCACATGCTGTCGGCGGGGGCGTCCTGCGGGGCGCTCTCGCGGCAGGCCTCCAGCCCGCTCAGCAGGGCGGGCCCGTCGGTGCCGGAGCCGATGAGGACGAGCTGGGTGCGCCGGGGTTCGGCGCGGGCCCAGGGCAGCGGGGCGAAGCTCAGGAACCGGCCGACGGCGTGGACCTCGTACTTCTCCTCGTGGCCCGGTACACCGAAGTAGACGAAGCCCTTGATCCGGTAGAGCCCGGCGGGGCGGGCGTCGAGGAAGTCGATGAACCGGCGGGGCGAGAGCGCGTCGTCGGTGACGAACTCGGTCGTCTCGTAGTGCGTGTGCGCGTGCCCTGCGTGGTCGTCGTCCTCGCCGTGCTCCTCCGCGGCCCGGCCGAGCAGGTCCTCGAAGGAGAGCTGGCCGCGCGTCTCGGTCCAGGGGCGGCGGTCGAAGAGCAGCTCGGGGTCGATCCGGCCGTGGTCGGCCGCGACCAGCGGGATCCCCGGGCAGAGCCCGCCGAGCACGGACTCGATCCGGGCGCGCTCGGCGGCGTCGACCCGGTCGGTCTTGTTGAGCACCACGAGGTCGGCGACGGCGAGGTGGCGGTCGGTCTCCGGGTGGCGTCGGCGGGTCGCGTCGAATTCCGCGGCGTCCACGACCTCGACCATGCCGCCGTAGCGGACGTCCGGGTTCTCCCCGGCCACCAGCATCCGGATCAGCTCCTGGGGCTCGGCCAGGCCGCTCGCCTCGATGACGATCACGTCGATCCGGTGGGCGGGATCGGCGAGCTTGGCGAGGTACGCGTCCAGCTCGCTGCCGTCCACCGCGCAGCACAGGCAGCCCCCGCCGAGGGAGACCATCGAGTCGCCGACCTGCCCGGCGACCGACATCGCGTCGATCTCGATGGAGCCGAAGTCGTTGACGACCACCCCGATCCGGGTCCCCCCGCGGTGCGCGAGGAGGTGGTTGAGCAGGGTGGTCTTGCCGGATCCGAGGAATCCGGCGAGGACGACGACGGGGATGGGCCGCCCGGTCCGCCGGGGCCGGCGGCTCTGCTGGGTCTCGCTGGTGCTCATCCGGTCGATGGTAGGGCGTGCGCGTCAGTCGAGCGGGGGCACCGGCTGCGGCGGGGTCGGTCCGACGTAGCGGGCGGCGGGCCGGATGATCTTCGAGTCGGCGGCCTGTTCCAGCACGTTCGCGCTCCAGCCGACCACGCGCGCGGCGCAGAAGGTGGGGGTGAACATCTCGCGCGGCAGCCCGCACAGTTCCATGACCACACCGGCGTAGAACTCGACGTTGGTGTGGAGTTCGCGGCCGGGCTTCAACTCCGCGAGGATCTCCTCGACGTGCCGCTCGACCTCGACGGCGAAGTCGACGAGCGGGCCGCCGAACTGCCGGGCGATGTCGCGCAGCATCCGCGAACGCGGGTCCTCCGTGCGGTAGACGGGGTGGCCGAAGCCCATGATCCGCTCCCCCGCGAGGACCCGCTCGCGGATCCACGGGTCGATCCGGTCGGCGGTGCCGATCGCGTCGAGGGTGTCGAGGGCGCGGCTGGGGGCGCCGCCGTGCAGCGGGCCGGAGAGGGCGCCGATCGCGCCCGTCAGGCAGGCCACGACGTCGGCGCCGGTGGAGGCGATGACGCGGGCGGTGAAGGTCGAGGCGTTGAAGCCGTGGTCGACGGTGGAGATCAGGTACCGCTCGACCGCCCGGGCCCGGACCGGATCGGGCTCCTCGCCCGTCAGCATGTAGAGGTAGTTGGCGGCGTACGGGAGGTCGTCGCGCGGTTCGACCGGCTCCCGCCCCTGGCCGAGCCGGTGCAGCGCCGTGAGCAGGGTGGGTACGGCCGCGCAGGCGGCCAGCGCGTCGGCGGCCCGGCGCTCGGGGGCGAGGTCGTAGACCGGGCGGAAGCCGGCGGACGCGCCGAGCAGGGAGAGCGCGGTGCGCAGGCCCGCGAGGGGGCCGGAGAGCGCGGTGGCCCGGGCGAGGGCGGGCAGCGCGTCCCGGACGTCGGCGGGGAGGCGGCGCAGCGGGGCGAGTTCGGCGGTGAAGGCGGCGCGCCCGGCGGCGTCCGGCAGGGCGCCGCGGAACATCAGGTGCCAGACGTCCTCGAAGGTGCGGCTCGTGGCGAGGTCGACGGCCGAGTACTGGCGGTAGTGGTAGAAGCCCTCGCGCCCCCGGACGTCGCCGAGGGCGGTGTCCGTGACGACGACCCCGGCGAGTCCGCGGGGTACCTCGGCGAGGGTGGCCGCGGCCGCGGTGGCGGCCCCTGCGGCAGTGCTGACGTTGGTGTCCATGGATCGACCATCCATGATGGATCGAATCACTGTCAATATTGATCGGATCAATATATGTAGCCTGGGATCCATGGATCACGAAGCTCCCGACGCGCACCGGGGCGAAGAGCGGCGGCTCACCACCCGGCAGGCCGCCGAGCTGCTCGGGGTGAAACCCGCGACGGTGTACGCGTACGTCAGCCGCGGCCAGCTCACCAGCCGTCGCGACCCCGTGGGCCGCGGGAGCAGCTTCGCCGCGCAGGAGGTCGAGGAGCTGGCGCGCCGCACCCGCCGCGAGGCGGCGCTCCCCCAGGCCGCCGCCGGGGGCGAACTCGCCGTCCGCACCGCCATCACCCTGATCGAGGACGACCGCTACTGGTACCGCGGCGTCGACGCCACCGAGCTGGCCGCCCGGCACTCCTACGAGGAGGTCGCCGAGTGGCTCTGGACCGGCGTCCTGCGCCACGGGGTCCGGTTCGAGGCCCCGGCGCCGATGCTGGCCGCCGCGCGGCGGACGGTGGCGGCCCTGCCGGAGCACGCCGGGCCGCTGGACCGGCTGCGGGTGGCGGCGGCGGCCGCCGCCGTGGCGGACCCCTTGCGCTTCGACCTCTCCGAGGAGGCCGTGCTCGGCTCGGCCCGCTGCCTGATCCCGACGCTCGTCGGCGCCCTGCCGGTGGTCGGGCGGGCGCACCGCGGGACCGGCCCGCTCGCCTGGCAGCTGTGGAGCAGGCTGACCGCGCGGGAGGCCGATCCGGTGGCGCTGGACGTGCTCGATCTGGCGCTGGCCCTGCTCATCGACCACGACCTGGCCGCCTCGACCCTGGCGGTGCGGGTGGCCGCCTCGGCGCGGGCCCATCCGTACGCGGTGGTCTCGGCCGGACTCGGGGCGCTCGAGGGCCCGCTGCACGGAGCGGCCGGGCGGCTCGCGCACCGGATGCTGGTGGAGGTGGTCGAGCGGGGCGGGGCCGCGCCCGTCGTGGCCGACCACCTGCGGGCCGGCCGCCGGGTGCCGGGGCTCGGGCACCGGCTCTACCGGGGCGAGGACCCTCGGGCGACGGCGCTGTTCGCCCGGCTGACGGCGTTGCCGCAGGCCGGACCGGCGCTGGCGGCCGCCCGGGACGTGGTCGCCACGACGGCGGCCCGGCGCCCCGGGCTGCACGCCAACGTGGACCTGGCCCTGGCCGTCCTGACGGTGTCCTGCGGGATGCCGGCCGAGGCCGGGGAGAGCCTGTTCGCGGTGGCGCGCACGGCCGGCTGGATCGCGCACGCGCTG
This sequence comes from Streptomyces sp. NPDC059917, assembly GCF_042730635.1. Lineage (NCBI taxonomy): Bacteria > Bacillati > Actinomycetota > Actinomycetes > Kitasatosporales > Streptomycetaceae > Streptomyces > Streptomyces sp. NPDC059917. The sequence goes on along the minus strand of NZ_JBHWLC010000028.1, from coordinate 60,443 downwards.
GAGGAGTACCAGGAGCGGCCGCTGCGGATGCGGCCGAGCGGGCTGTACCACGGACCCCGCCCGCCACGGCCGATGCCGTGACGGGCGGGGCGGGGTGGTCCCCCGGAGCCGGGGTCAGCCGGTGTAGGCCTCGAACTCGCTGATCTGACCGGCCGGCCAACCGGTGTTGCCGGTGACGGTCACCCGCAGCCGTCGGAGGTCGGCGCCCGCGGGGAGGGCGATGGTCACCTGGTTCCCCGAGGCCGGGTCGAAGCGGTAGTCCCGCGCGTCCACCAGGGTGGTGAAGGCCGTCCCGTCGGCGCTGCCGAGCACCGCCAGGGTCTGCGTACGGGCCCCCCAGGCGGCGGGCGGCGGCAGCTTGAGCACGACGCGCCGGACCTGGGCGGGGGCTGCGAGGTCGACGGTCAGCGACTGCGGGAAGGCGTTGTTGGCGCTCTCCCAGTAGCTGCCGGGATCACCGTCGACGGCCTTGGCCCCGTCGTAGACCTGGGTGTGCGAGGTCTCGGCCACCGGGCGGCCCCGCAGCAGGTTGCGCGTCGGGTCCGCGGTCGGCGTGGGGGTGGGGGTCGGCGTAGGAGTGGGGGTCGGGGTGGGCGTGGGCGTCGGGGTCGGGGTGGGGGTCGGGGCCGTCGGGGTCGGGGTGGGCGTCGGGTCCGGTCCCGGCTGGTCGTTGGCGGGCGGGAAGGGCCCGCAGTAGGTGCTCGGCAGCTTCCCGTTCCAGCCGGAGTTCCCCGCTCCCTGGGTGAGCTTGAGCTGCGCGCCCAGGCAGCTGTAGATCGGCTCGCCGAAGCCGATCCGGGTGGCCCTGACGTTCGTCATGGACAGTTCGGCCGGGTCGTTGAACTGGAGCGCGAAGGTCCCCGTCCCGTCGATGTTCACGTTGTCCAGGCGGACGCCCTTGGTGGTGCCGGACACGAAGTGGACCGCCGCGTAGGAGCTGTCCAGGAGGTCGCTGTCGGTCACGTTGATCGTGGCCTTGTCGATGGAGCTGTTGCGGCTGTCGAACCAGAGGGCGCCGATCGGGAAGTTCCACCCGTAGTCCGTGTTGCCGGTCCTGATCAGGGTGTTGCGGGCGAGCGTGAAGGTCCCCTGGACATCGGTGCCCTGCCCCGCGGTGACGCCGGGATAGCGGTTGCCGACGTGCAGCCCGCCGCCGTTGGACAGGGTCTCGGCGGCCACGTTGTCGGTGACGCTGATGTCCTTGCCGCCGTAGACCGCGATGTTGTTGGCCAGGATCGGGGCCACCACGGTGTTGTGGCTGAAGGAGTTCCCGACGTTCGCCTTCGTGTCGGCCCACATGGCCAGCCCGTCGTCGCCCGTGTTGCGCAGGAAGGTGTTCTCCACCGAGGAACGGGTGACGCCCCAGTGGAAGTTCACCCCGTCCGCGCTCTGGTCGAGGATCCGGCTGTTCCTGATGTGGAAGTTGTCCATCGGACCGTCCATCCAGGCCCCGACCTTGGTCCGCTGCATCCAGACGTTGTCGACCACGGAGTCCGTCATCGCCCCGCCGATGGCGTTGACCTGGTCGTCGTCGATGCGGTCGGCGATCTCGCCGATGATCGCGAAGTCCTTGAGCGTGACGCCGCGGCTGGGGCCGTTGTCCTCGTACGGCCGTATCTGGCCGCCGTACCCGCCGCCGCGCACGTACTTGCCGTAGATGCCGGCGGCGCGGGACCGGTCGGTGGCGCTGCGGCCGGTGAGGACGGAGTACCAGGGGCCGGCGCCGCGCAGCGTCACCTTGTCGACGACCACGTGGTCGGTGAGCCTGAAGGTGCCCTGGGGGATCCACACCTCCTTCGACTGGGCCGCTCCGGCGTCCACCGCCTGCTGGAACGCGGCCGTGGAATCGGCCGATCCGCCCGCGTCGGCCCCGAAGTCGGTCACCGAGAGCGAGCCCGCGGGCCGGGCCGTCGGCTCGGCGACCTGCTCGAAGTCGGCGAGGTCGACCACCGCCCAGGGGGTGGCCGCGGTCTGCGCCAGCGTGAGCCGGACCTTGGCGCCCGCGGGGAGGGTCCGGCCGAAGAGGGTCCGGGTCTCCTCGTAGAAGTGGTGCGGCTTCTCACCGGGTTGGTTGGTGAAGGGATAGCTGCCGTAGTACCAGCTGTACTTCGAGGTGAAGTCGAGGTCCTTGAGCTTGGTCCCGTCCAGCTTCAGTTCCACGGGGGCCGAGATGCCCGTACCGGCCGCGTTGTCCGGGACGGAGTAGCGGACGTTCATCGCGTTGGCGGGTTTGGTCAGGGTGAACTCGACGTACTCCCCCGCCGCGTCCAGGCGGACCGCGCTGCGCCCGGAGGCCTCGGCGGGCAGGGTCGTGTAGGTGCGGTCGGGGCCGATCACGGACCCGTTGGTGGCGGCCCGCTCCGCCTCCTGCTCCGTGAAGGGGACGGTGGCCCCGCGCCCCTGGACGTCCAGGGGCGACAGGGCGGCGGGAGTGGCCGCCGCGGCCGGGGCGGCGGCGGTGAGGACCGGCAGGGCGGCGGTCGCGGCGAGGGCCGCGGTGGCCAGGGCGGCGATGAGGGCGGCGCTCACCGGCCTGGCCCGCGGTGGGGTCGTGCGGCTCGTGGGGCTCATGTCGGGACCTCTCCCTGGGTGGGGACGAGCGGGGGGTGTGGGGGGGCCGGTGGTCTGGCCGCGGCGTCAGGTCCGCAGCCAGACCGCCGTGTCCTGCGCGAGCAGCCCGGCCCGGTCCAAGGGGGCGCTGCTCAGCAGGAGTTCGGTGTGGCCGGGCAGCGGCACCGGCGCGTCGGACAGGTTGACCGCGCAGACCAGGCCGTCCGGGCGGGCGAAGGCCAGTACCCCGTCCGGCGCGGGCAGCCAGCGCATCGAGCCCGCCCCGAACCCGCGCGCGGCCCGGCGCAGGCCGAGGGCCAGCCGGTAGAGGCTGAGCATCGACTCCGGGTCCTCGGCCTGCCGGTCCGCGGCGTACGTCGCCCAGTGCTCCGGCTGGGGCAGCCACGGGCTCCGCCAGGGCTCGGCGGACCAGGGAAGCGGTACCCGGCAGCCGTCCCGGCCGGGGTCGCGGCCCCCGGAGCGGAAGTGCATGGGGTCCTGGATCCGGTCGAGCGGGACGTCGGCTTCCGGCAGGCCCAGTTCCTCGCCCTGGTAGACGTAGACGGCGCCCGGCAGGGCGAGGGTGAGCAGGGCCGCCGCGCGCGCCCGGCGGGTGCCGAGGGCCAGGTCGGTGGGGGTGCCGAAGACCTTGGTGGCGAAGTCGAACCCGGTGTCCTGGCGCCCGTAGCGGGTCACCGTGCGGGTGACGTCGTGGTTGCAGAGCACCCAGGTGGCGGGGGCGCCGACCGGCGCGTGTTCGGCGAGGGTCTCCTCGATGGAGGTGCGCAGCCGCGCCGCGTCCCAGGGGCAGCTGAGGAAGGAGAAGTTGAAGGCGGTGTGCAGTTCGTCGGGGCGCAGGTAGCGGGCGAAGCGCTCGGAGTCCGGCAGCCAGACCTCGCCGACGAAGATCGCGTCGAACTCGTCGGCGATGGCGCGCCAGGAGCGGTAGATGTCGTGCAGCTCGTCCCGGTCGATGTAGGGGTGGGTCTCGCCGGGCCAGGGCTCGCCGGGGCGGCCGGCCAGGTCGGGCAGGGCCGGGTCCTTGGCGAGCAGGGCCGCGGAGTCGATCCGTACGCCCGCCACGCCGCGTTCGAACCAGAAGCGCAGGACGTCCTCGTGCTCGCGGCGGACGGCGGGGTGGGCCCAGTTGAGGTCGGGCTGCTCGGGGGTGAACAGGTGCAGGTACCACTCCCCGTCCGGTACCTGCGTCCAGGTCGCCCCGGCGAACTGCGAGGGCCAGTCGCCCGGGGGCAGTTCGCCGTGCTCGCCCCGGCCGGGGCGGAAGTGGAAGAGCTCGCGCTCCGGGCTGCCGGGTCCGGCGGCGAGGGCGGCGCGGAACCAGGCGTGCTGGTCGGACACGTGGTTCGGGACGATGTCGACGATGGTGCGGATGCCCAGGCCGGTGGCCTCGGCGATGAGCTTCTCCGCTTCGTCCAGGGTGCCGAAGGCGGGGTCGATGGTGCGGTAGTCGGCCACGTCGTAGCCGCCGTCGGCGAGCGGCGACAGGTACCAGGGCGTGAACCACAGGGCGTCGACGCCCAGTTCGGCGAGGTAGGGCAGCTTGGCGCGGACGCCCGCGAGGTCGCCGGTGCCGTCCGCGTCGCCGTCGGCGAAGCTGCGCGGGTAGACCTGGTAGATCGCCGCGGTGCGCCACCAGTCGGCGGCGGCTGCGGGCAGGGGAAAGTCGGCCACGAGGGGTGGTCCTTTCGCACGGGGCGGGAGAAGGGTGGTCAGCCCTTGAGGGAGCCCGCCGTGAGGCCGCTCATGATGTTGCGCTGGAAGATCAGGAACACGATGAGCGTGGGCGCGGAAGCCATGGCGAGCGCCGCGATCAGGTGGTTCTCGGGCACGCCCGTCGACAGGGAGTAGATGCCGACGTTGAGCGTCTGCAGGGCCGGGTCCGGCAGGGTGAGCATCGGCCAGAGGAAGTCCTTCCAGACGCCGACGATCGCGAAGATGGACACGACCCCGAGGATGGGGCGGGACATCGGCAGGACGACGGAGCGCAGGCTGCGCAGGGCGCTCGCCCCGTCGATGGATGCGGCGTCGAGGATCTCTTGCGGGATCGAGTCGAAGAACCGCTTCAGCAGGAAGATGTTGAAGGCGTTCGTCACGGACGGCAGCCAGATCACCCAGGGCGTGTTGAGCAGGTTCCGCTGGATGAGGGGCATGTCCAGGACGGTCAGGTACTGCGGTACGACGAGCACGGTGGCGGGGATCATCAGGGTCGCCAGCATCATCCCGAGGACGGCCTTGCCGAAGACGGGGCGCAGCCGCGAGAGCGAGTAGGCGGCCGCGACGTCGAGGACGAGTTGGAAGGCCAGCGCGCCGAAGGCGTAGTAGACGGTGTTGAAGAGCAGCTTGGCCAGGTCCATGACCTTCCAGGCGCTGGTGTAGTTGGCGGTGTGCAGGGAGCCGGGCACCAGGGTGGGCGGGACCTCGGCGAACTCCTCGGTGCTCTTGAGGCCGTTGGCGACCATCCAGTACAGGGGGCCGAGGAAGACGAGGGTGAAGCCGACGACGACCAGGACGAGGACCGTCCAGTAGAGGACCTTGCCCCGGGTCCGGCCGAGTTGGGCCGGCGAGATCAGCGTGCGCTCTGCCATGTTTCGGGCTCCGGTCCGTTCTCGTCTCGGGTCAGTTCTCGGGGTGGTTGCCGGGTGTCAGTTCTCGTTGTCGCGGCTCAGCCGGACGTAGGCGGCCGAGAAGCCGGCGAGCAGGACGAGCAGGCACAGGCCCAGGGCCGCGGCGCCGCCGTACTGGTTGAAGTTGAAGGCGTACTGGTAGATGAGGATCACCACGGTCGTCGTCGACCCCTCGGGGCCGGCGCCGCCGGTGAGCAGGAACGGCTCCACGAAGACCTGCATGGTCGCGATGATCTGCATGAGCAGCATCAGCGAGAGGATGAGCTTGGTCTGCGGGATGGTGATGTGCCAGATCTTGCGGAGCAGTCCCGCGCCGTCGAGTTCGGCGGCCTCGTAGAGCTCGCCCGGGATGCCCTGGAGGGCGGCGAGGTAGATCAGGGTCGCGCCGCCCATGTTCATCCAGGTGGCGGCGAGGACCACCGAGAGCATGGCGGTGTCGGTGGACTGGAGCCAGTCCTGGGCGGGGAGGTGGAGGAAGACCAGGATCCGGTTGAAGAGGCCGTATCCCGGGTCGTAGAAGTATTTGAACAGCAGGACCGAGGCGACCGGCGGCATCATCACCGGAAGGTAGACGAGCAGCCGCAAGAACCCTTGTGCGTGGCGGAATTCGTTGAGGACGACGGCGACGAGGAAGGGCACCACGAAGCCGAGGAGCAGGGCGAGTCCCGTGAACAGCAGGGTGTTTCGCCATGCCTGCCAGAAATTCGGGTCGTTGAAGACGTAGCGGAAATTGTCGAGGCCGGCCCAGCGGGTGACGCCGTTCTCGGTCTTCTGGAAGGCCAGGACGAACTCCCGGACCATCGGGTACCAGGAGAAGAAGGCGAAACAGAGGACCGCGCCGATCAGGAATCCGTGGGCGGAAACGTTCCGCTTGAATGCCCGGACGAAGGCTTCTCGGGATCCGGGCGGGGTGGGGGCCGACATCGCCGCTCCTTGGTGGGTCGCAGGGCTGAACACGGCGGGGCGGGGCGGGCGGGACCGGGCCGGGGAGGCGTCCCGGGCCCGCCCGGCGCCCTACTGGTTGGCCAGCACCTGGTTGACCGCCTTCTCGGCGTCGCCGAGCAGCTGCGCGGGGTCGGCGTCCTTGTTGGTGAGGACCCCCGACATCACCTTGTCGAGCACCTTGTAGACCTCCTGGGCCTTCGCGGGTTCGCCCTTGGGCGGCACCGGGTTGTCCAGGAAGGACTTGAAGTTGGCGACCGGCATCGTCGCGCTCGCGGCCTTCAGGGCGTCGCTCTGCTCCTTGGAGGCACCGACGAAGAAGGCGGGCTGCGGCAGGCCGACCGGGAGGCCGTCGGCCTTGCTGCGCGCGAAGTCGAACTGGCCCTTGCCGACCGTGAGGGTCTTGAAGTTCAGCCAGGCGATCGCCGCCTTGATCTTGTCGGGCGAGCTGCCCTTCTTGATCATGTAGCTGTTGCCGCCGAAGAGCGTGGACGCGCCGCCGGGCAGCGGGCCCATCCCGAAGGTGTCGTACTTCGCGCCGAGCTGCTGGACCATGTACGTGATGTCGTCCGGGGCGGCGAGGAACATGCCGAGCTTGTCCGAGGCCATCTGCTTCTGCAGGTCACCCCACTTGAGCAGCTGGGTCTTGCCCATGCTGTCGTCCTCCCAGCGCATCGCCTTGAGGTTCTCGACGATCTGGCGCCCGGTGGGGTTGTTGAAGGCGGCCTTGCCGTCGGCCCCGACGACGTCGCCGCCCATGCCGTACAGGGTCGCGGTGTAGTGCCAGCCGCCGGTGTTCTCCACGCTGTACTCGCCGAAGCCGGCGGTGCCGTTGCCCAGCGCGGCGATCTTCTTGGCGGCCGCGCGGACCTCGTCCCAGGTGCGCGGCGGGGTGTCGGGGTTGAGCCCGGCCTGGGTGAAGAGCTTGCGGTTGATCAGCAGGCCCATGGTGTAGTTGCTGGTCGGCAGGCCGTAGAGCTTGCCGTCCTGCTTCAGGACGTTCATGACGTTCTTGTCGATGGTGTCGAGGGCGGGGACCGACTTCGGCGTGACGTACGCCGAGATGTCCTCGGCGCCGCTGTTGTCGAGCACCTGCTTCAGGTCCGTGAAGTACGTGTAGAACACGTCCGGCTGGGACTTGGCCTTGAGCATCGCGGTGAACCGCGGGGGCTCCAGGCACTGGCCGGGGGTGGAACGGCCGTCGATCGTGACGTTCGGGTAGATCTTCTTGAACGCCTCGACGTCCTCCTTCCACTCCTTCAGCTCGGCCGCCTTCGCCGCGGGCGGCATGCAGTCGATGGTGAGGGTGACCTTGGTGTTCGGGTCGAGTGGAGCGGAGGCGTCGGCGGGGGCGCCGGGCGCCGCCTTGTCCGGCTTGCCGTCGCCGCTGCTGCTCGTACCGCAGGCCGCGAGGGCGGTGACGGCGAGCGCGGAGACGAGGGCTGCCGCGACGGCGCGGCGGGTGTTGCTTCTCATCGATGGACCCCTTCGAGCATCGAGCAGGAGTGCGTGGGGGCGAGCGCGGCACACTCAACCACCAGCCACAGATGAACGCAAGATCTCGCGCAGATTTCGTAATACATTGACAGGACAGACCGGATCGAGTGCGTCATGAGACGCAAAAAGAGAGCCCCCGTACGTCACATGGACGTACGGGGGCTCTGTCGATCGGTGCCCGGGGCGACCTAGTCGCGCGGGGCCTGGGCGGTGGAGCCGCGCACGACCAGCTCCGGCTCGAAGAGCAGCTCGCCGGGCTGGACCGCGGCGCCCTGGATCTGCGCCGTCAGCAGCTCCACGGCGGCCCGGCCCATGGCCTCGATGGGCTGGCGGACCGTGGTCAGCGGGGGTTCGGTGCAGTTCATGAAGGCCGAGTCGTCGTAGCCGACCACGGAGACCTGCCGGGGTACGTCCAGACCCCGCCGGCGGGCCGCCCGGACGGCCCCCAGGGCCAGCGGATCGCTCGCGCAGATGATGCCGGTGACCCCGCGGTCCAGCAGCCGGGAGGCGGCCGCGTGGCCGCCCTCCAGGGAGAACAGCGCCCGCTCGACGTGGGCCGCGGGCAGCTCGGTGTGCGCCGCCGCGGCGACGGCCTGGGCCGCGACGAGCTTGCGCAGCGAGGGCATGTGGTCGGGCGGCCCGAGCACCAGGCCGATCCGCTCGTGACCCAGGGAGGCCAGGTGGCGCCAGGCCTGCTCGACCGCGACGGCGTCGTCGCAGGCGACGCAGGGGAAGCCGAGGTCCTCGATGGAGGCGTTGATGAGCACCACCGGGACCTTGCGGTCGGACAGCAGCCGGTAGTGCTCGTGCGGGGCGTCGGCCTGGGCGAAGAGTCCACCGGCGAAGACCACGCCGGAGACCTGCTGCTGGAGCAGCAGCTCGACGTAGTCCGCCTCGGAGACCCCGCCCGTGGTCTGGGTGCAGAGCACGGGGGTCAGCCCCTGCTGGGCCAGGGCTCCGCCGATCACCTCGGCGAAGGCCGGGAAGATGGGGTTCTGCAGTTCGGGCAGGACCAGGCCCACCAGCCGGGCGCGCTCGCCGCGCAGCTGGGTGGGCCGCTCGTAGCCGAGGACGTCGAGGGCCGTGAGCACGGACTGGCGGGTCGCGTCCGAGACCCCCGGCTTGCCGTTGAGCACCCGGCTGACCGTGGCTTCGCTGACTCCCACCTTCTTCGCTACCTGAGCAAGTCGTCGCGTCATGAGCGCAAGACTAGCGCAAGCGACGCAAGTCGCTTGCGCTAGTCTTCGGCCCTCTTGGCGGGGCCGATTTACGGCAGTTGGTTGATCTTCAACGTCGAGGTCGTGTTCCGCACGTCCACGGCGTTGTCGCTCGTCTTCAGGTTGTGGATCTCGACTTCACCGACCGCGGGACCCTGGCCCGCTTCCGGCATCTCGTTGGCCCAGAGCCCGAAGCCCGATTTCGCATCGTAGGCGTCGCCGCTCTTCTTGGCACCCGTGATGGTGATGTCCCGCAGGATCGTGTCCTTGATGGGATTGACCGGTTGGCCTCCGATGTACTGGGTCTGGAACATGATGCCGCTGTAGGTCGGATCGACGATGTCGACGTTGTTGATCCGGATCCCCTGGAACACCTTCGAGGCGGAGAAGATCCAGATTCCGGGGAAGGTCTGCGCTCCCCAGAAATGGCCGCCCGAGCGCAGGATCGAGATGTTCTCGAAGGTCGTCGGATCGGTGCCGAATCCGTTCATCGGATAGCCGAAGTCCAGCGAGCTGATCGTGATGCCCGAGTAGACCAGGGTGTCGGCGATGAGGATGTTGCGGAAGGTGTTGTTGAAGCCGCCGTAGACCGCGACCCCGGCCGCGCGCCAGGTCAGGAGGGTGGTCAGGTTCTCGTAGACGTTGTTCTTCATGTCGGCGCCGCCCGCGTCGATCGCGGAGAAGAGCGCGAAGCTGTCGTCGCCCGTGGAGCGCGCCTCGTTGTTGGAGACGAGGTTGTCCGTGCTGCCGTTGGTCATGTTGATGCCGTCGGCGTAGGTGTCCCGGATCCGGGAGTTCTTGATCGTGATCCGGTCGGTGTTGGCGCCCCAGTAGAGGCACACCGTGTGCTCGTTCCAGACGTTGTCGATGGTGATGTCGGTGACGTTCGAGAAGTCGAAGACCTTGCCGGGGCCGTCGATCCGCGAGGTGTAGTTGCCGAAGTAGGCGAAGCCGGAGAAGGAGGATCCCTTCGCCGTGCCCTCCGCCCGCCAGCCGATGTCCGTGTTGTCCTGCGCGGTGGGCGCGTGGAAGCGGGTGAACCACGGGCCCGCGCCGACCACCTGCACGGCCTTGCCGTACACCTGGAACTTGCTGGCCGTGTCGTAGTCGCCGGGCGGCAGGTAGACGCCGACGAGCTTGCCGGTGGTGTCCATGCGGACCTTGTCCAGGGCGTTCTGCACGTCCTGGTGGCCGAATCCGGTGGGCACGGCGTACGCCGCCGGGTCCGGGTTGGGTATCGCCGTGGCCTGCTCCAGGCTGACGAAGTCGATGGCGTAGGTGGAGGTGTTGGCCGCGTCCTTCTGGAGGCGGATCTTGCTGCCGGCCGGAACGGTCTCGCCCAGCAGGACGTTGGCCTCGTCGTAGATGTGCCGCGGAGCGCCGGCGCCGGGCGAGTTCCCCGGGGAGGCCTCGGCGCCGTACAGCCAGGCGTACTTCGAGGTCAGCGGGAGGGCCTTCTTCAAGGTCCCGTTGACGTAGACGTCGATGGTGGCGTCGATGCCGCCGCCGCCCGGGGCGTCCGGGATGGAGAAGCGGGTGACCAGGGTGTTGGTGGCGGCCCGGGTGGTGAACTCGACGTACTCGCCCGTCGCGTCGAGGCTGACCGCCTTGCGGCCGGAGGCCTCGCCCGCGATGTCACCGATGGTGCGGTTCGGGCCGACCACGCTCGCCCCGCCGCCCACGACGCCGTCCTCGGCCTCGTAGGTGTCGAAGGGCATGTTCGCCCCGCGGCCGACGAAGAAGGCCTTGGTGCTGGTGTTGTTGGCGCGCTTGACCGGCAGTTCGTTGGCGTCGTCGGCGAGCACCACCTTGACGGTGTACTTGCCGTTGGCCGCCGTCCAGCCGCCGAGGACGACCGGGGCCGAGGAGGCGCCGGGCGCGAGGGCGCCGCTGAAGGAGCCCGTCAGGGTGCGCACGGTGGCGCCGTTCGCGTCCAGCAGGGTGAGCGTGATGCCGTGCGACCCCGCGGCCGCCGCGACGGTGCCCTGGTTCTTCACCGTGACCGAGAAGTCGACGTTCTGGCCCACGGCCGGCGCGCTCGGGCTCCAGTTGACGGCCGCGGCCACCAGGTCGGAGCTGTCCACCGGCCGGATCACCAGCGGCGGGGCGGTGAAGGAGTTGTTCGTGTCGTTCTGCTCGATGACCGTGTTCGCCTCGTCGACGATCGCGCTCAGCGGGTAGCTGCCGGCGTCGCGCGGCCCGATGGAGGCGGTGACGTTCGCCTGCGCGCCCGCGGCCAGGGCCGGGACGTTGGCGGTGGCCGCCTTCGAGCCGCCCAGCTGGAAGGTCACCGCGGTGGCGGCGGCCGCGGCCGGACCGCTGTTCTTGACCGTGGCGGAGAGGGTCACCGGGTCCGACTCGACCGGGGCGGCCGGGGCGGTGCTCAGCGCGGTGATCACCAGATCCGGGTTGGGCGCGGGGACGCCGATGACCTGGAACTCGGCGATCTGGCCGTTCCCGGCGCCGCTGTTGGCCGTGAAGCGCAGCTGTACGTCCGCCACGCGGGCGCTCAGCGCGATGGTGGCGGTGTTGCCGGAGGCCGGGTCGAAGACGTAGTCCTTGGCGGCGACGAGGCTGGTGGCGCCGGAGGCGCCCTGTTCGCGGCCGAGCACCTCGATGCGCTGGGTGCGGGCGCCCCAGCTGCCGCTGGGATTGAGCTTGAGGACGAGCCGGTCCAGGTCCGCGTTGGCTCCGAGCTTGACCGTCAGGGTGCTCGGGTAGGCGCCGCCCGCGCCCTCCCAGTAGGTCGCGGTGTCGTTGTCGTTGGCGTTCTCGGCGACGAAGGCGTTCGTCACGGACGAGCCGGCGATCTCCTTGCCGACGGCGAGGTTGGAGCCGCCGCCCCCGGTGCCGTTGCGGGTGACGGAGTTGCTGTCGCCCGAGCGGTTGCCCGCCGCGTCCTTGGCGCGGACGAAGTAGGTCACGCTCGCGTTGGTGGGCTGGGTGTCGGTGTAGGTGGTGACGTTGCCCGCGACGGTCGTGCGCAGCGCGTTGTTCGCGTACACCTCGTAGCCGGTGACGCCGACGTTGTCGGTGGCGGCCTGCCAGGTGAGCTTGACCTGGCCGGCGGTGGGCTCGGTGAAGGCCAGGGAGCCCGGGGCGGTCGGCGCCTGGGTGTCACCGGTGTCACCGGCGCGGGTCACGCTGTTGCTGTTCGGGGACTGGTTCCCGGCGGCGTCCTTGGCGCGGACGTAGTAGGTCACGCTCGCGCTGGTGGGCTGGGTGTCGGTGTAGGTGGTGACGTTGCCGGCCACGCTGGTGCGCAGCTGGTTGTTGGCGTAGACGTCGTAGCCGGTGACGCCGACGTTGTCGGTGGCGGCCTGCCAGGTGAGCTTGACCTGACCGGTGGCGGGCTCGGTGTAGGCCAGCGCGGTGGGGGCGCTCGGCGCCTGGGTGTCCCCGGACTGGGGCCCGTAGATCTCCAGTTCGGAGAGCTGGCCGCCCGGCTGGACGCTGTTCAGCGAGATGAGGACCCGGAGGTAGCGGGTGGTGGCGGCGTCGAAGGTGACGGTCACCGCGTTGCCGCCCGCCGTGGTGAAGTCGTAGGCCTTGGAGGCGGTCAGGTCGGTGAAGTCGCTGCCGTTGGCGCTGCCCTGGATCTTCAGGGTCTGGGTGCGGGGGCCCCAGTTCTCGGGCAGCCGCAGCACCACCCGGTCCACGCGCAGCGAGGCGCCGAGGTCGGCCTGGATCCACTGCGGCATCGCGTTGTTGACGCTCTCCCAGTAGCTGGCGCGGTTGCCGTCGTTGGCGTTGGAGGCGACGTAGGACTGCGTGTTGCTGCTCGCGGTCAGGGTCTTGCCCAGGGCCAGGTTGTCCGAGGACTCGCCCGGGGCCCGGACCTCCAGCTCGGCGAGCTGGGCGGCCGGCCAGCCCGTGTTGGCGGTGATCTCGATCCGGACGAACCGGGTCTGGGTGGCCGGGAAGCCGATGGTCACCGTGTTCCCGCTGCCCTGGCCGAAGGTGTAGGTGGCCGAGCCGACCAGGGTGTTGAAGCCGGTGCCGTCGGCGCTGCCCTGGACGGACAGGGTCTGGTTGCGGTTCTCCCAAGCCGCGGGGAGCTTCAGCACCACTTGGTCGACGCGCGTGGTGGCGCCGAGGTCGGTCTGCACCCATTGCGGGAAGGTGCTGCCGGCGCTCTCCCAGTAGGTGGACTGGTTGCCGTCCGTGACGGCGGCGGCCGTGAAGGAGCCGTTGGTACTGCTCGCGGATGCGGGCCTGCCCGCGGCGATGTTCGGACCGCCCGCGGCCGTGGCGGTCAGCGCCGGCCATCCCAACATCAGCAGGGCCGTGCTGATCAGGGCGGCCAGGGCCCGCCATCTCCAGCTGTGCCTTCTCATACGTCCTCGTCCCTCGACATGAGTTTTCTGAACCAGGTGACATAGGAATTTGCGTACTGCGGTGCGAGAATTGCAGAGCCTTGGTCAGTCGTCTACCGCCATGACCACACTTTTCCTCCTGAAACACTTGCGCAAGCAGCACGCAAGCAGCGCAAGGAATTTGCGTGCCCTATGGAAATTCCTAAAAAGCGGAAGCCGCCCTACGGTTCGTACTCATGCGGTCCCACCTCACGAGCGCCACGGGCGCGACGGGCGCCCGGCGCTTCGGCCGCCCCCGACGGGCGGTCTCCCAGATCCTGCTGACCCAGCTGGCGATAGCCGCCGGGGTCGCCGTTCTGGCCACCGGCCTCTTCCTGGCCCCGCTCGGCTCCCAGCTCGACGACCAGGCCATGCGGCGCGCCCTGGCCATCGCGCAGAGCACCGCCGCCGACCCCGATCTGCCCACCGCCCTGCTGTCCGGCCCGCCCGCGCCGGACGGTCGGGTCCAAGCCATCGCCGAGCGCGTCCGCCGCGCCACCGGAGCCGAGTACGTCGTCGTCGTGGACCTCCGGGGCATCCGCCGTTCCCACCCCAGCCCCGAGCTGATCGGGCTGCCCGTCTCGACCGACCCCGCCGACGCGCTGGCCGGGCGCGAGGTCATGGAGATCGACGAGGGCACCCTCGGCCGATCCGCCCGCGGCAAGGTCCCGCTGCTCGCGACCGACGGCGAGATCGTCGGCGCCGTCTCCGTCGGCATCGCCTACGACAACGTCCGGGACAGGCTCGTCGGCGCCATCCCGGGCCTGCTCGCCTACGCCGGCGGCGCGCTGGCGGTGGGCGCCCTGGCCGCCTTCGTGCTCTCCCGCCGGATCCAGCGCCAGACCCGTGACCTGGCCTTCTCCGATATCGCCGGGCTGCTCGCCGAGCGCGAGGCGATGCTGCACTCCATCCGGGAGGGCGTCGTCGCCCTCGACCGGGCGGGCCGCGTCCGACTGGTCAACGACGAGGCGGCACGGCTGCTCGGCCTCGCCCCCGGCGCCCCGGACGCCGCCGGGCGCCCCCTGGAGGAACTGCTCGGCCCCGGCCGGACCACCGACGTCCTGGCGGGCCGGGTCACCGGGCGCGACCTGCTCACCGTGCAGGGCTCCCGGGTCCTGCTCGCCAACCGCATGCCCACCGAGGACGGCGGCGCCGTCGCCACCCTGCGCGACCGCACCGAGGTGGAGCACCTGGGCCGCGAGCTGGACTCCACCCGTGGCCTGATCGATGCCCTGCGCGCCCAGGACCACGAACACGCCAACCGGCTGCACACCCTCCTCGGCCTGCTCGAACTGGGCCTGCACGAGGAGGCCTCGGAGTTCCTCACCGAGGTCGTCGGCGTGCACCGCAGCACCGCCGAGCAGGTCACCGAGAAGGTCCACGATCCCCTGCTCGCCGCGCTGCTGGTGGGCAAGGCCACCGTCGCCGCCGAACGCGGCGTCGCGCTGCGCCTCGCCCCCGCCACCCTCCTGCCCGACCGGCTCGTCGACCCCGGCGGCCTCGTCACCATCGTCGGCAACCTCGTCGACAACGCCCTGGACGCGGCGGTCGGCTCGGCCGATCCCCGGGTCGAGGTGGAACTGTGCGCCCGGGGCCGCACCGCCGTGCTGCGGGTGCGCGACAGCGGCCCCGGGGTGCCCGCCGACCGGCGCGAGGAGATCTTCACCGAAGGCTGGTCCACGAAACTGCCCAGCGGGCACCGCGAGCGCGGGCTCGGGCTCGCGCTCGTACGCCGGCTCGCACAGCGCCAGGGCGGCAGCGCGCGGGCCGGTGAGGCGCCCGACGGCGGGGCCGAGTTCCGCGTCGAACTGCCGGAGGCCCTGCGGTGAGCGGCTCCCCGCTCCAGGTCCTGGTCGTGGACGACGACCCCCGGGTGGCCCGGATCAACGCGGCCTACGTGGCCAAGGTGCCCGGCTTCGAGGTCGCGGGGCGGGCCCACTCGGCCGCCGAGGCGCTGGCGTTCATCACCGCCAGCCCGGCGGACCGGCCGGTGGACCTGCTCCTGCTGGACCACTACATGCCCGACGGCAGCGGGCTCGACCTGGTCGGATCGCTGCGCCGGCTCGGCCACCAGACCGACGTGATCATGGTGACGGCCGCCCGCGACCTCGCCACGGTCCAGGCCGCGATGCGCCTCGGCGCCCTCCAGTACCTGGTGAAACCGTTCACCTTCGCCGGGCTGCGCGCCAAGCTGGAGGCGTACGGGGCCCTGCGCCGCGCGTTGGGCGGGGGCGGGGAGGCCGAGCAGGCCGAGGTCGACCGCATCTTCGGCGCCCTGGCCGGGGCCGCCACGCCCAACGAACTCCCCAAGGGCCACTCCCCCACCACCGCCGACCTGGTCCGCCAGGTCCTGCGGAGCGCCGACGGCCCTCTGTCGACCCAGCAGATCGCCGACCTGGCGGGCATCAGCCGCCAGACCGCGCAGCGCTACCTCAAGCTCCTCGAACGCAGCGACCGCGTCCGGCTCTCGCTGCGCTACGGGGAGACCGGCCGCCCGGAGCACCGCTACACCTGGCTCCCGACCGCGCACCCCTGAGGGGTGTCCGGGTCCACCGGACACCCCCGGCCCTCACACCGCTCCGGCGCCGGTCAGCGAGCGGACCTCGGTCTCGGCGTGCCGGGCCGCGTCGGGGACCTCGGCCGAGGTGACCGTGCCCAGCCAGCCCGCCAGGAAGCCGAGCGGGATCGAGACGATGCCCGGGTTCTGCAGCGGGAAGTACTGGAAGTTCACGTGCGGGAACAGTGCGTCGGGGCTGCCGGAGACCACGGGCGAGAGCACCACCAGCAGCACGGCCGGGACGAGCCCGCCGTACACCGACCAGACGGCCCCCCGCGTGGTGAAGTCCCGCCAGAACAGCGAGTACAGCAGCACCGGCAGGTTCGCGGAGGCCGCGACCGCGAAGGCCAGCCCCACCAGGAAGGCCACGTTCAGGTCCTGGGCGAGCAGCCCGAGGGCGATCGCCACCGCCCCGATGCCCACCGCGGCCGCCCTGGCCACGGTCACTTCGCTGCGCTGACGCGCGTGGCGCCGCTTGAGCGAGGCGTACAGGTCGTGCGCGACGGAGGCCGAGGAGGCCAGCGTGATCCCGGCGACCACGGCGAGGATCGTCGCGAACGCGATGGCGGCGACGATCGCGAAGAGCACCGCGCCCCCGGTGGAGTCGGCCCCTCCGCCGAGCTGGGCCGCGAGCAGCGGCACGGCCGTGTTCCCCGAGGCGTTGGAGGCCCGCACCTGGTCCGGGCCCAACAGCGCGGCCGCACCGAACCCCAACACGATCGTCATCAGGTAGAAGCCCCCGATGAGCCCGATCGCCCACACCACCGAGCGGCGGGCCGCCCGCGCGGTCGGCACGGTGTAGAAGCGCGACAGGATGTGCGGCAGCCCGGCGGTGCCGAGGACCAGCGCCAGCCCGAGGCTGATGAAGTCGAAGCGGGCGGTCCAGTCACCGCCGTACTTGAGCCCGGGGTTCAGGAACTCCTTGCCGTGGCCGCTGCGCGCGGCGGCGCTGGTCAGCAGCTGGTTGAAGTCGCCGTGGAAGCGGAGCAGGACGAGCACCGTGAGCGCGACGGCCCCGCCCATCAGCAGCACCGCCTTGACGATCTGGATCCAGGTGGTGGCGCGCATGCCGCCGAAGGACACGTAGATCACCATCAGCGCGCCCACGCCGATCACGGTCAGGGTCCGGGCCCCGGTGCTCGAACTGCCGAGCAGCAGCCCGATCAGGCTGCCCGCGCCGACCATCTGCGCGACCAGGTAGAGCACCGAGACGGTGACGGAGGAGACGCCCGCGGCGATCCGGACGGGCCGCTCGCTCATCCTGGCCGCCACCACGTCGGCGAGGGTGAAGCGGCCGCAGTTGCGCACCAGCTCGGCGACCAGGAACAGGACCACCAGCCAGGCCACGAGGAAGCCGACGGAGTAGAGCAGGCCGTCGTAGCCGAAGAGGGCGATCAGGCCGGAAATGCCCAGGAAGGACGCGGCGGACATGTAGTCACCGGCGATGGCGAAACCGTTCTCCAGAGGGGAGAACAGCCGCCCTCCCGCGTAGAACTCCTCCGCGGAGCCGTGCCGGTTGCGGCTGACCCAGGTGGTGATGCCCAGGGTGACCGCGATGAAGAGGCTGCACAGGATGAGGGCCAGCGTCTGGTGTTCGGTGCTCACCGCTGGGCCCCCCGGGTGCGCTCCTGGCCCCGCTCCTGCTCGAAGACGGTCCAGCGCAGGTCGAGGGCGGCGCGGTCCCGGCGGAGCCGCGCGTGGCGCGTGTAGGCCCAGGTGAGCACGAAGGTGCTGAGGAACTGGCCGAGCCCGGCGAGCAGGGCCACGTTGACGGCGCCCACGACGGGTCGGGCCATCAGCCCCGGCGCGGCGGTCGCCGCGACGATGTAGGCGAGGTACCAGAGGAGGAAGCCGAGGGTGGCCGGGACGACAAACCTCCGGTAGCGGCTGCGGACCTCCTGGAAGGCGGCGCTGCGCTGCACCTCCAGGTAGATGTCGGCGGCGCGGGGATCGCGCCGGCCGTCGTCGTCGGATGCGGTGGCCGAGCGCGGGCCGGGGGCCTGCGCCCCGGCCTCCCCCGTCTCGCCCTCGCCCTCGCCCCACCCCGCGGCGAGCGCCTCGTACCAGGGGTCGTCGTACCGGATTATCGTTCCGGCATCGCGCCCTTCTTGCTTGTCCACCGGGCTCTCCTTGTCCGCCGCCGCAGTGGCCGCGTACCGCCCAGGATGTGCGGAAGGAAGGGTTCGCCACCGGTGACCCGGTTCTCTTCACTCCATCAGGTGATGGACGGACGAGGGAGCGAGGACGAGCGGTGGCGGGAGCCCGGTCGGGCCGCGCGGCGGCCCGACCGCGGATCAGGCGTCGATGCGCGAGCGGTCCAAGGTCGCCGCCGAGCTGGTGATGAACTCCTTGCGGGGCGCCACCTCATTGCCCATGAGCAGGTCGAAGACCTGCTCCGCCGAGTCCAGGTCGCCGATGTTGATCCGGCGCAGCGTGCGAAAGCGCGGGTCCATCGTGGTCTCCGCCAGCTGGTCGGCGTCCATCTCGCCGAGGCCCTTGTAGCGCTGGATGCCGTCCTTGTAGCGGATGTTCTTGCGCTGGTACTCCAGCAGCGTCTGGCGCAGCTCGTTGTCGGAGTACGTGTAGACGTACTTGTCCTGGCCCTTCTTGGGCTGGACCAGCTCGATCCGGTGCAGCGGCGGTACGGCGGCGAAGACCCGGCCCGCCTCGACCATCGGACGCATGTAGCGCTGGAAGAGGGTCAGCAGCAGGCAGCGGATGTGCGCGCCGTCCACGTCGGCGTCGACGAGCAGGACGATCTTTCCGTAGCGGGCGGCGTCGATGTCGAAGGTGCGGCCCGACCCGGCCCCTATGACCTGGATGATCGCGCCGCACTCGGCGTTCTTGAGCATGTCCGAGACCGAGGACTTCTGGACGTTGAGGATCTTGCCGCGGATCGGCAGGAGGGCCTGGAACTCGGAGTTGCGCGCCAGCTTCGCGGTACCGAGGGCGGAGTCCCCCTCGACGATGAACAGCTCGCTGCGCTCCACGTCGTCGCTGCGGCAGTCGGCGAGCTTCGCCGGCAGCGAGGAGGACTCCAGCGCGGTCTTGCGGCGCTGCGCCTCCTTGTGCTGGCGGGCCGCGATCCGGGTCCGCGCCGCCGCGACGATCTTCTCCATCACGGAGCGCGCCTGCTGCTTGTCGTCGCGCTTGGTCGAGGTCAGGAACGCCTTGAGCTCCTTGGCGACCACCGCGGCGACGATCCGGGTGGCGGCCGAGGTCCCGAGGACCTCCTTGGTCTGACCTTCGAACTGGGGTTCGGCGAGGCGGACGGTCACGACGGCCGTCATGCCCTCCATCGCGTCGTCCTTGACCACGTCGTCCTCGGCCACGCGCAGCAGCTTCGCCGAGCGCAGCACCTCGTTCACCGTCTTGGTGACCGAGCGCTCGAAGCCGGACATGTGGGTGCCGCCCTTGGGCGTGGCGATGATGTTGACGAAGGACTTGACGTTGGTCTCGTAGCCGGTGCCCCAGCGCAGGGCGATGTCGACGCCCAGCTCGCGGGTGACCTCGGTGGGGGTCATGTGGCCGCGGTCGTCCAGGACCGGCACGGTCTCCTTGAAGGTGCCGGAGCCGGTCAGTCGCAGGACGTCGCAGGCGGCCTTGTCCTGAGCGAGGTAGTCGCAGAACTCGCTGATGCCGCCGTCGAAGCGGAAGGTCTCCTCCGTCTTGCCGGCCCCCTCGAGCGCCCGCTCGTCGCGGACGACGATGGTCAGGCCCGGGACGAGGAAGGCGGTCTGGCGGGCGCGCTGGTACAGCGTGTCCAGCGTGAGCTTGGCGTCCTTGAGGAAGATCTGCCGGTCCGCCCAGTAGCGGATGCGGGTGCCGGTGCGGCCCTTGGTGACGCGCTTGCCCTTGCGCAGGCCGTTGGCCGGGTCGAAGGGGCTGTCGGGACCCTGCTCGGTGAACATCCCCGGCACCCCGCGACGGAAGCTGATCGCGTGCGTGGAGCCGTTGCGGTCGACCTCGACGTCGAGGCGGGCGGAGAGCGCGTTCACCACGGAGGCGCCGACGCCGTGCAGGCCGCCGGAGGCCGCGTACGAGCCGCCGCCGAACTTTCCACCGGCGTGCAGCTTGGTCATCACGACCTCGACGCCGGAGAGCCCCGTCTTGGGCTCGACGTCGACCGGGATGCCACGGCCGTTGTCGCGGACCTCGACGGAGGCGTCCTCGTGGAGGATCACCTCGATGTGGTCGCAGTAGCCGCCCAGGGCCTCATCGACGGAATTGTCGATGATCTCCCACAGGCAGTGCATGAGGCCACGGCTGTCCGTGGACCCGATATACATGCCGGGGCGCTTGCGGACGGCCTCGAGGCCCTCGAGGACGAGCAGGTGCCGCGCGGTGTAGTTGGAACCGTCCCGGTCTGCTCCGGACAGCAGCGCGCTGGAAGGCACGGACGTGTCGGCGGTCACGCAGTTCGCTCCTCGCTGAATTTCTTTTCTGGCCCGGTCGGGCGCAGGGGTGGCTCGGGTGCCGCTCAGAGGGTATCGAGGCCTGTTAGAGCCTATGTAACGCCACCCTCGTGATCCTTCAGCCTAGTGCAGACCCGCACGGATGTTCGATCGCTCGTTGGAGTGAAGCAAACATCACGTTCCCTTCCAGGCATGAACCATTTAGGGTTCGGGCACGTCCTCATCAACAACCGGCCTTCGCCGGAGAGGGCTGAACCTGCAAGAAGCAACGACAGACAACGCGAAACCGTAAAGCAATGCAATACGGCTCCTTCGCCGCCAACCGGCAACAGCCGGCCAGCTTCGGAAGGAAGTTTCGAGGAAAAGCCGCGAGCGGGAACGTTTTCGGCCTGGTTGGATGTTGACCCTGGTACGACAGCTCGTCGAGCTAGAGAAGAGGCGACGTGACTACTGTTCTGACACCCGCGACCCCGCTGACGGCCGCTGATCGATGCGACCGTTGCGGCGCCCAGGCATACCTGCGCGTCGTCCTGCTGAGCGGCGGTGAACTGCTCTTCTGCGCCCACCACGGGCGTAAGTTCGAGCCGGAACTCAAGAAGATCGCCGCGGAAATACAGGATGAGACTGAGCGGCTTACGACCGCTCCGGCCACTGTGGCCGACCCCGAGGACCGCTGACACAGGCCTATACCTCGCATCCCGACGAGCCAGGACCGGCGCACGCCGGTCAACGGGCGGTACCCCTGAGACCCAGGGGGACCGCCCGTCCTCATGTCCCGGCACGCCCGAAGGCGACCCGTCTCAGCCCTGCCGACCCGCCCCGCCGACGAAGTCGATCAGCGGGGCGATCCGCGTGTACACCCCGGGGCTGTCCGCGCGCCCGCAGCCGCGCCCCCAGGACACCAGCCCGATGAGCTTGCCCTGGGCCACCAGAGGCCCCCCGCTGTCCCCCTGACAGGCATCCCTGCCGCCTTCCCTGGCCCCCGCGCAGACCATCGTGCCCGCCTGGTACTGACCGTCCGCGTCGCCGGGGTAGGCGCGGACGCAGTCCTCGTCCGCCAGCACCTTCACCCGAGCGGCCTGCAGCGCGTACGCGTAGTCACCGAAGCCGCTCGTGTCCCCCCAGCCGTATACGGTCGCGTCCGCACCGGGGGCGTAGCCCGGATGCCCGCCGGCGGCCATCGGAAGGACGTACCCGGCGGGGACGGCCTCGCGCAGCTCCAGTACGGCGATGTCCCCGGCGTTGGTGAACGGGTCGTAGGCGGGGTTCACCCGGGCGCCGCTGACCGCGATCTCACGGCCGTCCCCCGCGTTCAGCTCGGTCCGGCCGGCGATCACCACGAAGTCGGACACCGACTGGACCGGGCCGCCCAGCACGTTCTCGCCCAGGCAGTGCGCCGCGGTGAGCACCTTGGTCGGGCCGACGACCACTCCCCCGCAGAACTGTCCGGCCCGCGTACGCCCGAACCGGTCACGGCTGGACAGGGCGACCACCCAGGGACTGTCCGCCACCTTCGCGGGCTGCCCGCCGATCACCACACCGTCCGCGAGGGCGCGGGGCGCCTGGGCCAGCGGGGCCACGCCCGCTCCCGCCACGAGGGTCAGCGCACCTGCCATGGCTCGGGCAAAGGGACGACGCATAGGGCCTCCTGACTCTGTGTGGACATGACTGCACCCAGAGTGGAATGACCGGTGGCCGCGCGCCCCCCCCCGCGGCCCCCGGGAGAACCCCAAAACCCGGGTTTGGATATTGCAGGTTGTGGCGCAGCCACAGCGAGCGGCGCGGGTGGGGGGGGGTGGGGAAAGTGTTT